>NZ_QWGO01000002.1:0-187660 GCF_003435535.1 Desulfotomaculum sp. OF05-3
TTTATTTGAAATAGCACAATAGGTTAATTTATGATCAAGTAATGCACGTAAACGGGAAGTGCGAACTTCACTTCGTTTCGTTTGCACAGCGTAACGGGAACCGCGAACTCCGCTGCGCTACGTTTGCGTAGCGTAAAATTGCATGTTGTGCAATTTTACTTATTTCTGTACAAGGTGTACTGCGAAGCCGCCGATCTCGTCTGCGAGATAGATTGCTGTCATCTTGTCGCCTTTGAACTTAGCGGACTCTTCGTTGAACTTGTAGCCCATCATCTCAAGGTAGTTTTTAGCTCTTACTACAGAGTTTGTAGCAACGGCGATATGACCCTTGGAGCCAAGTCCCTTGGACTTCATAGCCTCAACAGCGGTTCCTGCAAATACGGAGCTGTTGCCGACCTTCTTTGTGAATCCGAACAGACCGTCGAATGCGTCAGCAGTTTTTTCAGCTTCTGTCTCACTGTCGCAGTTAATTCCGATATGAGCAAGCTCAAAGCCGAGCATTGTCTGAACAGCTTCCTTTGTGAGGTCGCGGATCTTATCGAACTCACCGGCAGCTACGAGGTCTTTCTTAACCATCCAGCTTCCGCCGCAAGCAAGGATCTTGTCGAATGCAAGGTAGGAGTTGATGTTCTTAGCGTTGATTCCGCCTGTCGGCATGAACTTCATCTGTGTGTACGGAGCTGCCATAGCTTTGATCATGTTGATTCCGCCAGCCTGCTCAGCCGGGAAGAATTTAACAACATCAAGGCCAAGGGAGATCGCCATCTCAACATCGCTCGGATTGGAAGTACCCGGAGTTACCGGAATTCCCTTATCTACACAGTATTTAACAACGGTCGGGTTTAAGCCCGGGCTTACGATGAATTTTGCGCCTGCGTTTACTGCACGGTCAACCTGCTCAGTTGTAAGAACAGTACCTGCGCCAACTAACATCTCCGGGAACTCTTTTGCCATAATACGGATGGACTCTTCTGCTGCAGCTGTACGGAATGTAACCTCAGCGCACGGAAGACCGCCCTCGCAAAGTGCCTTTGCAAGCGGTGCTGCATCCTTTGCATCGTCAAGTACAACAACCGGAACAATACCAATTTTCTGGATCTTCTCTAAAACTTCGTTCATGATTCCTGTCTCCTTTTTTGCTTTATAAATTTAGGAAATTCAGTTTTAGTCAATAATCAAATCATATTGAGTCTTAATACCGAGTTCCATAATACGGAACTAAGTTTCGCATTGCGGTATCATCTAAATTAGATTATACTCATGAGATTCGAATTGTCAATAGCGAAAAAGCCTAATTTTACTGGATTTTCTGAGTAAAACTGCCGAAAAACAAATTGCTTCATTTTATTATGGAAGTGTGGTAAACTATAAAAAGTAAAAAACAAGGGAACCATAAGAACAGAAAAATATTTCCTGTGAAAGACCGGGAACGGCTGCCGGAGATGAGCGGCAGTTAGAAAGGGAAAAAACAATTATATGGATATACAGTTTCAGAAGCTGGGCGCCGAGAATTTTGCGGAACTCAGTAAGTATTATGGAAGGCGCCACGACAATACCTGTGACAGTGTGATGCTTGACAATTTCCTCTGGGCGGATTACTATCATGTCCACTTTTGCGAGAGAGATGACAAGGCAGTTCTCTGGATCATGAAGATTTTAGGAAAGATGTATGCCTCTCTTCCTGTGTGCGCCATCGAAGATATGCCCCACTACTTTAAAGAGATCGAACAGTATTTCAACGATAATCTTCATCTGCCGCTTGAGATCTATCTGGCGGACCAGGAGGCGGTGGACTGTTTAAATCTCCCGGCGGACCGCTACTCCGTAACGGAGCTTCCGGATGCAAAGGACTACCTTTACAGCGCGGAGGCGTTGAAGACATTGGCCGGAAAGGCGCTCCACAAGAAGAAAAACAACCTGAACGCGTTCAAAAAAGCATATGAAGGAAGATATGAGTACCGGACGCTCTGCTGTTCGGACGGCTGCGAGATCTGGAAGTTTCTGGATCAATGGAGAGAGGGAAAAGGCCAGGAGGTCGAGGGACACTTGGATTATGAAGTGGAAGGAATCCACGAGATCTTAAGGAACTGCTCGATGCTTTCGGTCCGCATGGGAGGGATCTATGTGGATGACCGGTTGGAGGCGTTCTCCATCGGAAGCTATAATAGTAAGGAAAAGATGGCGATCATCCACATCGAAAAGGCGAACCCGGAGATGCGCGGACTTTACCAGATGATCAACCAGCAGTTCCTGATCCATGAATTCCCCGAGGCGGAGATCGTAAACCGTGAGGATGATATGGGACTCCCGGGACTCCGTCAGGCGAAGATGTCCTATGCGCCGATGGATTTCGCGAGAAAGTATCGGATTAAACAGTTAGATTTTGAGGCACAGAGCGCGGAGTAAAGTATGATACGGTATTTGGAGACAGAAGAAAAGGGAAGATGCCTGGATCTCTGGAGAGAGGCGTTCCCGGAAGATTCCACGGAATTTTGTGATTATTATTTTAAGGAAAAAATGAAGGACAACAAGGTACTTGTCCGGGAGGAGAACGGTGAGATTGTATCCATGCTCCACCGGAACCCGTACAGGATCTATATGCGGGGAAGTGGGGCTGTGTGCGACTATATCGTCGGCGTTTCCACACTGGTTGCTGGGCGCCACAAGGGATACATGAGAAGTCTCATGCTGGCGATGCTGCGGGACATGCAGGAAGAACGGATGCCGTTTACGTTTCTGATGCCCGCAAGAGAGTCCCTGTACCGTCCCTACGATTTCCGGTATATTTATGATCAGCCGCGCTGGGTCCTCAAATATAATCCCCACATCCACAGAGAGCCCTGTAACCTGAAGACGCTGGGTGCAGATCTGGCGGAGTGGCAGACTGCCTGGTTAAAGAGAAAATATGAGGTCTTTGCGATCCGCGATGAGGCATATTTACAGCGGATGAAGAAGGAGCTTGCCAGCGAAAATGGAACCTGCACACTGCTCTATGACGATGACTGGTTTATCGGAATGCAGAGTGAGTGGGGCTTAAAGGAACGGGAGATGCGTTATCTCTACACCGGAGAACATTACCGGAGCGAGGCGGGACGGAAGCCGGCGATCATGGCGCGTATCGTCTGCATGCCGGAGTTCGTAAAGACGATCCGGTTAGCGGAGAACTGTCCGCAGGATGAAGTGACGGTGGAGATCGGGATCAACGATCTCTTCGTACCGCAGAATCAGGGTGCATGGCTGTGGCAGCTGACAAAGGAAGGCTCGAGGATGATCCAGGAATCCCGGTTTATCGCAAAGGGGAAAATGGAGGTCCTGACGATCTCGGAGCTTACCGAGTGGCTGTTTGGATACCGGACACCGGCGCAGGTGGCGAAGATTCCGTATGGGGAGTATATTGAGCCGTTTCACGGAGTGTTCTTAGATGAAGTTGTATAAATGATATCAGGGTCAAACGGTGCATGATCCGCTGACAGCAAAGCAGAAAAGCGCATGATATCAGATGTGAGATGACTCCCACCTCTTTAGGTGGCGAGCAGCAAGAATGCCGAGACGTTCTTGAATACAGAAAGGAGAGATCTGTCATGACAGAGCGGGAAACATTAAAAAAGTGGCTGGATGAGAGCAGCAATATCGTATTTTTCGGCGGTGCCGGCGTGTCCACGGAGAGCCATATTCCGGATTTCAGGAGTACGGACGGACTGTACAACCAGCAGTATGATTATCCGCCGGAGACGATCTTAAGCCATTCCTTCTATATGAGAAAGCCGGAGGAATTTTACCGATTCTACCGGAACAAGATGCTGTTTCCGAACGCGGAGCCGAACAGAGCTCATAAGGCACTTGCAAAGTTAGAGAAAATGGGAAAATTAAAGGCAGTCGTAACACAGAATATCGACGGACTGCATCAGAAAGCGGGCAGCAGGGAGGTTTTGGAACTCCATGGTTCCGTACTGCGGAATTACTGCACACGCTGTGGAAAGTTCTATGGACTGGATGCAATCTTAAATTCTACGGGAGTCCCGAAATGTACCTGCGGCGGAACGATCAAGCCGGATGTAGTCCTCTATGAGGAAGGTCTGGATCAGGAGACCATCGAAAAATCCGTGAAATATATCGCGAATGCGGATGTGCTGATCATCGGCGGAACGTCCCTCACGGTATATCCTGCAGCGGGGCTCATCGATTATTACCGGGGACATAAGCTGGTCCTCATCAATAAATCCGTGACATCGATGGATAACCGCGCGGATCTCGTGATCAGCGGGCCGATCGGGGAGGTTCTCGGGGACGCAGTCGGAGTATAAACAAATATTGTTTAGAATGATCGATGAATGCCGCAGTAAGTTTGAACATAATACATAGGCTGGAATGGGCGCACATATAAAGCGCGCGGCAAAAGCGCAGAAAACAGGAGGCAGAAACTATGTATCAGGCAGCAGAGAATCGTTATGAGACTATGGAGTATAAACGCTGTGGAAGAAGCGGTTTAAAGCTTCCGCGGGTCGCGCTGGGATTATGGCAGAATTTCGGACTGGAAAAGACGATTACAGATCAGGAGGAGATCCTGTGCCATGCATTCGACCGCGGGATCACACACTTTGATCTTGCGAACAACTACGGACATCCGGCAAACGGCCTTGCGGAGAAAAATTTCGGTCAGGCGCTTAAGGATTGTCTTGGTACATACCGGGATGAGCTCGTGATCTCAACAAAAGCCGGATATGATATGTGGCCGGGACCTTACGGAAACTGGGGTTCCAGAAAGTATTTGATGGCGAGCCTCGACCAGAGTTTGAAGCGCTTGGGGCTTGATTATGTCGATATTTTCTACCATCACAGACCGGACCCGGAGACACCGATCGAGGAGACGATGGGAGCACTGAGCGATATCGTCCGCAGCGGAAAAGCGCTTTATGTCGGACTTTCCAATTATAAAGAGGAAGAGACGAGAAAAGCGGTCAGGATCTTAAAGGAGAACGGAACGCCGTGCCTGATCCATCAGCCGCGCTATAATATGCTGGAGCGCTGGGTGGAGGACGGTTTACTCTCCGCGCTTGATGAAAACGGAGTGGGCTGTATCTGCTTTTCCCCGCTCGCTCAGGGCGCATTGACAGATAAATACCTGAAGGGGATCCCGGCAGGTTCCCGCGCATCCCGTGAGGGAACGACGGTGGCACAGCGGTACCTTTCTAATGAACAATTAGAAAAAATCAAACAATTAAACCAACTTGCGGAAGAACGTGGACAGACGCTGGCGCAGATGGCCATCGCCTGGATCTTACGCCGCCCTGAGGTGACAACGGTCCTGGTGGGCGCAAGCAGAGTTTCGCAGCTGGATAACAGTCTTGCGGCGCTTGGGTGCACGGGATTTTCGGAGGATGAGCTGAAAAAGATCGACGAGATCCTGGCATAAAAGAGTTTAGAACAGGATCAACACGCAGAAACCGTATGAAGCGTGAAAATTTGTAAGAAATAAGAGATCGTTTGAGAAGACAGGTTTCAGGCAACAGGAGACATAGAGAATGGTATATGAAGTAGGCGATATCGTAAAATTAAAGAAACCGCATCCCTGCGGCAGTCAGGAATGGGAAATCCTGCGCGTGGGCGCAGACTTCCGTTTAAAATGCATGGGCTGCGGCCATATGGTCATGGTGACGAGACGGCTGGTGGAGAAGAATACCAGAGGACTCAGGAAACCGGATGGGACGGAAGTAAAATAAAGGAAACTTGAAAAACAAAAACCAGCCACATGGGATCCATTAGAGCGGGAAGCGTAATGGAAAACATGTGGCTGGTTTTTGAGTTCGGAGGCAACTATAAAAGCGCACAGATCTTCTCAACCGCGTCCTGCGGCCCCTTGGTATTCGGGATATCGTACTTTGCATATTTCTTATATAACCCGCGTCGCGTGAGATAGGTATTCTCGATTTCCTCTTTTGTATGGTTCTTAAATAACGGTCGTTCCGGGTGTAACGCAAGGTTCCGGTAGCAGTCCTCGAACGGGCGGTCGATATAGAAGATCGTGCCGCTCTTTTCGAGGATCTCCCCATTCCGGTCAAAGGTCAGCATTCCGCCTCCGGTAGAGACCACGGACGGGCCGAGGCCGCATACCTGATGGGCGATCTCATGTTCATAGTCCCGGAACAAAGACTCCCCGCCTTTTGCGAAGATCCCCGGGATTGTCATCTTGTAATGTTCGATCAGCATCTGATCCGTATCGTAAAAGGGGAGACCGAGCTGTTCGGAGAGAAGTTTCCCGATAGTGGTCTTTCCGCTGCTTGTGAAGCCGCATAAAATAATTGGATGTTCTGGTGTCATGTCTGGTTCCTCTCGAAAGGTCTGCTGATTCTGGCGAAAGTATTCTGCGTTTTTGATAATACCGCACCGGGTATCAAATGAGCCGGCAATGTCGGTCTGTAAATGAAAAGCACATATAAAATACCATAAATATAGAAGAAAGGCAATAAGAGTGAGGACAAAGCTTCCGGGAATAGCAGAAGCGGTTTCCTAAAACGTGGGCGGGCGAGTCTGCCGACACATATTTTACTCCGACTTCAACAATGGATAATGCCCCAAAAACTGCTGCAGCGCCAGATTCCCGGAGGATCTTTTCCACGCCGCAATGATCTCAACGACCTCCTCTTCGCCGATCAGCGGGATAAACACAAGGTTTTCCGCATTTGTCAGCTTATGCGTCACATAGGAGGGAATAATGGAGATCCCTTCCTCGATGGATACCATCATGAGAATACTCTCCACATCGTTGGAACGGAAGAAGATGTCCGGATGATATCCGGCCTGCTCATACATCTCGTAGAAGCGGAGGTCACTGACGGAATCCCCGGTGCTGGACGGGGTCATGAACAGCAGGCGTTCGCCGTGGAGCTCTGACCGCTGAAGGGATTCCCGCCTGGAAAGTGGATGATTGCTGTAAACAGCGACCATCAGAGGACTGCGTTCAATGAGCCGATATTCAATGGACTCGTTTTTCACAAGCTCCGTGCTGTCCCAGGTAAAAATAATATCATATTCGTCCTTCAATAGCCCCGCGGCGAGAAGATCGGTGTTTCGGCGGTAACAGGAAACAAGAATATTTGGATATTTATTATGGAAGAAACGCAGGGAGTTGGAAAAATTGCTTCGCTCAAAGCCTTTTGTATATCCGATCCGCAGGGTTCCTACCATACCGGTTGAAACCTCCTGAATCCGGTTTACCGCCTGATCAATGCGGCCGAGGATCGACCTTGCATCACTTAGAAATGCGCTTCCGGCCGGAGTCAGGGAGATCGGGCGGCTCGACCGGTCAAAGAGCGGGACGCCGAGGCTGTCTTCTAACGCGCGGATCTGCTGGGTGATGGCAGTCTGGGTAATATAAAACTGGTCCGCGGCTTTCGTGAAGCTGCGGCATTCAGCAGCGGTCACGAAGTAGCGCAGCTGGTTTGTGTTCATAAGCTCCTCCTAAAAAATAGGAATAAATCGCCCCACTCTGTGGGAAGCATCGTTACTCTTCGTAAAACATAAGTTTTTCTTATGATATCATACAAAATGCGCGGTTGCAAATCCTTTTACCGGGCGGTATCATAAGACTACTGATGCTGGATGGCGGTACAAGGGCAGATACGTTCCAAACAGTTACCCAAACGGAACATACTGTACAATACCGAATACAGTGACGCCAGCAGGATAAGAGCTGCGGATAAGACAGGCGCGGGCCGCAGCTGTAAGAGGGGAGTTATGCTTATGAAACGAGAAAATTTTGGCTCACGTTTAGGCTTTTTACTGGTAAGCGCGGGCTGTGCGATCGGAATTGGAAATGTGTGGCGGTTTCCGTATGTAGCGGGACAGAACGGCGGCGGCGTGTTCGTCCTGTTCTACCTGCTGTTCCTGTTGTGTATGGGCGTTCCGGTCCTCACGATGGAGCTTGCGGTGGGACGTGCGGGACGAAAGAGCGCGGTCGGTGCGTATCGGGCGCTGGAAAAGCCGGGCAGTAAATGGCATGTACACGGCTGGTTCTGTATCCTCGGCTGTTATCTGTTAATGATGTATTACACGACCGTATCCGGCTGGATGCTCAGCTATTTCGTGAAGTTCGCGACGGGAACATTTACCGGAATGAATGCGGATCAAGTCGCGGGAGTATTTGGGGATATGCTCAGCAATCCCGGTGAGATGGGATTCTGGATGGCTGTGACCGTTGTTGTCGGATTCTTTATCTGCAGCAGAGGTCTTCAGAATGGTCTTGAGAAGATCACAAAATGGATGATGGCGGCGCTGCTATTGTTGATCCTGGTGCTTGCGGGACACAGCCTGATCCTTCCGGGCGCGAAAGAGGGACTGAGCTTTTACCTTCTCCCGGATTTCAAACGCGCATCGGAGGTCGGGCTCGGATCGGTGATCATGGCGGCCATGAACCAGTCCTTCTTTACATTAAGCCTTGGCATTGCGGCAATGGAGATCTTCGGGAGCTACATGTCCGAGGAACATACGCTTGCAGGTGAGGCGGTACGGATCTGCGGCCTTGATACGCTGGTAGCCCTTTCCGCCGGACTGATTATTTTCCCGGCATGCTTTTCCTTCGGTGTACAGCCGGATGCCGGCCCGCAGCTGATCTTCATCACACTTCCGAATGTGTTTGCCAACATGGCAGGCGGACGGATCTGGGGCATGCTGTTCTTCTTATTTATGTCGGCGGCAAGCTTCTCAACTGTTATCGCCGTGTTTGAAAATCTGCTTTCCAGCTGCATGGATAACTTTGGATGGAGCAGAAGAAAGGCTTCCGTGATCAACTGTATTTTCGTGCTGATCGCCAGCCTGCCCTGTGTTCTGGGCTACAATGTATGGAGTAACCTCCACATCATCGGCGCGAGAGATGTTCTGGATTCTGAGGACTTCTTAGTCAGTAACCTGCTTTTACCGCTTGGATCCCTTGTTTATCTCTTATTCTGCGTGAGCAAGTGGGGATGGGGATATGATAAGTATCTCGCGGAGGCAAACAAGGGAGCGGGACTTAAGATGCCGGGGGCGAACTGGGCGAAGATCTATTTCCGGTATGTTCTTCCGGTGCTGATTTTGGTGATCCTGATCCAGGGACTGATCGGATAACAGGCTGTCCGATATGCACGAAATTCATAAAAAGACAGGAATTTATGAAAAACTTATCGGTTTAACGCGATATATACATAAAAACTTTAAAGCGTAAAAGTTTTTATATTGAATATCGAAATAACCTGTGTTATAATAATCATCGCAAATACAAAAAAGAGGAGAGTACCACAATGAAAAAGATGATTGCACTGGGCATGGCCGCTATGATGTGCCTGTCCATGACTGCATGCAGTGTCTCCACATCTTCCAAGACCGAGACGACCGCAGCAGCAACAGAAGCAGCTGAGACAACTGCAGAAGCAGCAAAAGACAGCGAGACAACCGCAGAGGCTGCCGGCGATCTTGTTGCGACCGCAGATTATCCGACAAAACCGATCACAATGATCATTCCTTACGGTGCAGGCGGAACAACCGATACCTGGGGCAGAAAGCTTGCAGTCCTGCTTGAAAAATATTTAGGACAGCCGATTACCGTTACAAACCAGGGCGGCGCGTCCGGATCCATCGGAAGCCAGTTCGTAAAAGAGCAGCCGTCTGATGGCTACACACTTCTTGTGTGTGCGGAGACGATGGGAACCTACAGAACCATGAATATCTGCGACCTCGGATACGATGATTTCACCGTTATCTCTCCGTTAGTTGGTGATCCGAAGGTTCTTGTAGTCGGAAAAGACTCCAAGTACAACACACTGCAGGAGCTTCTTGATGCGATCAAGGAAAATCCGGGAAAGATCACAATGTCCCACTCCGGCCCTGGAGGAAGCGGACACAATCAGGGACTTGTATTAAAAGAGCTCGGCTATGAAGTTGCTATGACAAGCTTTGACTCCGGTAACGACGCGCTTCTCGGTGTTATCGGCGGACAGGTTGACTTCACAAACCCGAATATCTCCACACTCGGCGGCTATATCGAGAGCGGCGATGTGAAACCGTTAGCAGTATTCTCCGATAAGAGAATGGACGCTTACCCGGATATCCCGGCGTTTACAGAGACAGTTCCGGAAGCTGAAAAGTACTTAAATATCCCGTACACACTCCTTTCCTTCGTTGTAAATAACGATACACCGCAGGAGGTCGTTGATGTATTAAAGGCAGCATCTGAGAAGGTATTCGCAGATCCGGAGTGGACCGACTTCGTAAAACAGAACGCAGCGGATCCGGTATATGACGAGTACAAAGATGACGCATCGATCCAGGCATTCTATGACAACTGGAAATCCGTAATCTGCTGGTTACAGTATGACAACGGTGTTGCCGAGAAGAGTCCGGAAGAGTTCGGCATCAAGAGAATTGGAGAATAATCAATGAAGAATAAGATTCATTCGCTGATCGTCGAAGGAATTGTATTTTGCGGGAGCGGCCTTGTGCTGCTCTCGTATTCTCTTTCATCCTACGCGAAAGGGTTTAACAAAAGCTGGGCACAGTCCCCGTACCTGTTTCCGCTGATCGTGGCGATCGCCATGATCGGTCTGTCCTTATGGATCGTCGGAGAGGGAGTTACGGCGATGAAAAAGGCTGCCGCAAATCCGGATGACAAGAAGCCGGAAAAGGCAGGAAAAACAGAAAAGCGGCGCTGGGTCGTGATCGCCCTGATCCTCTGTGCGATCTACTATGCGGCTCTCGCCTTCATTAAAATTCCGTATATCACCATCGGAATTTTATCTTTTGCGTATACATTTTCGACATTTGAGGTTGTGACGGTGGTATTCCTGATCGCCATGATGATTTTTATGGGTGTCAGAAAAATTCCGGTCCTTGTCTTCGTGCCGATCGGAACCACCTTGTTCTTAAGCCTTGCATTCCGCACATTCTTACATGTGCTTCTGCCATAGAAAGGAGAAAGGAAAATGATGCAGATGTTATCCGTGGTCGATCCGCGGTTTATCCTTATGGTTCTCCTTGGTTCTGTGGCTGGTCTGTTTGTAGGAGCGATCCCGGGACTTTCCGTGTCCATGGCGACCGCGCTTCTCGTATCCATTACTTATACCTGGGAACATTCAGATGCCCTGGCGATGATCATGGGTGTCTATGTAGTCGGAGTCTTCTCCGGCGCGGTATCGGCGATTCTGATCAATATCCCCGGTGCGCCTTCATCGGTCGTAACGACACTGGACGGCTACCCGATGTCGAAAAAGGGTCAGTCCTACAAGGCACTCTTTACCGCAACGATCTACTCGTTTATCGGAAGCTTATTTGGCCTTCTGGCTCTGGGACTCTTAGCGGAGCCGGTATCGAGAGTTGCGATCAAATTTACAAAGATGGACTATTTCCTTCTGGCTCTCTTCGGACTTGCGACAGTCGGTTCCGTCAGCACGAAGAACTACGCGAAGGGTCTTATCAGCGTTATGATCGGTCTTGTGATCAGCATGATCGGACTGGATCCGCTGATGGGAACAAAGCGCCTGACCTTCGGGATCCAGAACCTCGCGGGCGGTGTCAGCACAGTCCCGGCGCTTGTCGGCTTCTTCGGCTTTGCAGAAGTGCTCTCTGTTGTATACAACATGAAGCAGGAGCAGAATGTCCTTGCGATGGAAAAGGCGAAGGTCAGCCTGAAAGAGATCTTAAAGAGCTGGAAGCTTTCCTTATATACATCCACGATCGGTCTTTTAGTCGGCGCTCTTCCGGGAGCAGGCGGACCGGTGGCATCCTTTATCGCGTACAATGAGGCGAAGCGCCTCGTAAAGAAGCCGGAGGTTCCCTTCGGTGAGGGTGCGGTGGAAGGAATCGTGGCCAGTGAGTCCTCCAACAACGCATGTATCGGCGGTGCACTGATCCCGATGCTGACGTTGGCGGTTCCGGGCGACGCAGTTACCGCGATCATCCTTTCCGTATTCTATGTCCATGGATTACAGCCGGGTCCGTTATTTATCACCCAGAACAAAGAATCCTTCTACTCGATCGTAGTAGCGGGAATCATCGCGTGCTTTGCGCTTTTACTGTTAGGACTGATTGTTGCCCCGAGGATCTGTAAGGTCATTACGATCCCGAAGAACATCATGATCCCGGTGGTAACGAGCCTCTGTGTGATCGGTTCCTTCGCGTGCAACAACCGTCTGTTTGATGTGGGACTTATGTTCTTCTTCGGACTGATGGGATTCATGATGCGCCGGTTCGATTATCCGGTTGCCCCGCTGATCCTTGCGATGGTACTCGGAAAGATGATGGATTCCAACTTCCGTCAGGCCGTGTCCCTGGCATCGTCCTCCGACAACCCGTTTATGGCGATGTTCGGACATCCGATCACGATCGTTCTTTCGATTTGTACATTATTCGTCCTGCTTGGAAATATTCCGTGGACGAAGCCGTATATCGATAAAGTAAAAGGGATCTTTTCGAGAAAAACGGCGTAATTTCAGATAAAACTTCTGAAAAACAGGCCGGATCACCAAATTTCGACCGGCGCAGGATTTCCCGCCGGTGTGAAAGACGGTAGGAAATGAAAAAAGTATAAAAAGAGCAGGAAATCAGGCAAAAAGTGCTTGCATTTCCTGCTCTTTTTTGCTAAGATTATTACCTGTGACATGTAAAAAATCCTTGCTCCTGATACTGAAAATCGGGGGCCGGAAGACCAGAAGGAGGTTTATGAAACTATGAACAAATACGAGTTAGCAGTTGTTCTTAGCGCAAAACTTGAAGATGACGAGAGAGCAGCCGCACTTGAGAAAGTGAAAGGCTATATCACACGTTTCGGCGGCAATATCGTTGATGTGGACGAATGGGGCAAGAAGAGACTTGCATACGAGATCCAGAAGAGCAAAGAGGGATTCTACTACTTCATCCACTTCGAGGGTGAGGCAAACTGCCCGAACGAGGTTGAGGCTCACATCCGTATTATGGAGCCGGTTGTTCGCTATCTTTGCGTAAGACAGGACGCTTAATAAAGAAAGAGTGAGAATATGAACAGAGTTATCCTTATGGGTAGATTAACCAGAGATCCGGAAGTACGCTATTCCCAGGGCGAGCGCTCCATGGCAATCGCAAGATATACGCTTGCAGTTGACAGAAGAGGCAGAAGAAGCCAGGACGGCGATCAGGGTCAGACGGCCGATTTTATCAACATCGTAGCTTTTGATCGTGCCGGTGAATTTGCGGAGAAATATTTCCGTCAGGGCATGCGTGTACTGGTTTCCGGAAGAATCCAGACCGGAAGCTATGTAAATAAGGATGGCCAGAAGGTCTATACAACAGATATTATTGTAGATGACCAGGAATTCGCTGACAGCAAGGGTCAGGGCGGCGATAACAGCGGCTTTGGCGGCGGCAACAGCTACGGCGGCGGAAACCGCGGCGGCTACCAGCAGGGGACAAGACCTGCTCCGTCCAGTGCCATCGGCGACGGATTTATGAATATCCCGGATGGAGTCGAGGACGAAGGACTTCCATTCAACTAAATACCAGTCTGAGACAATACAGTGCGTTACTCCTAATTCGCTGTGAGTAGACTGAGTTTGCACGTGACCGGACAGGTGTTGGACGGTTACAGACAACGAAACTAACAGGAGGTAATTTAAAATGGCATTCAATAAAGGTGACAAGTCCGATTCTTCCAGAGTAAGAAGAGGCGGCATGCATAGAAGAAAAAAAGTTTGCGTATTCTGCGGCGATAAGAACGGCGAGATCGATTACAAGGACGTAAACAAGTTAAAGAGATACGTATCCGAGAGAGGAAAAATCCTCCCGAGAAGAATCACAGGCAACTGCGCAAAGCACCAGAGAGCTTTAACAGTAGCTATCAAGAGAGCACGTCATATTGCTCTTATGCCGTACACATGTGAATAATTCCTTAGAATAAGGATTTTCACTGATAAAGTAAGGTTTTATCTAATTAATTTGAAGCATCATTCGAGCCCCTATGTGAGAGATCACACAGGGGCTTTTTTTCTATTGGCGTATTTCGTATGGGACATTTCGTTTCCAGCATCGCCAATTTAGCATAAATTGCATAAATAATCGGGAAAGCAACATAGATAAATATAGTTGAATATGTTTTACGTCCGTGTTAGAATGAACATAGAAAACTAAAAAGCATAGCATCTGCAAGGGTGCTACCAACACCCTTGCAGATGTGAAAAGTGTTTAAGGGACACTTCTCACAATGGTTGCGCCACTACTATGCCATTCCATTATAGTCGAAATAATAATAATAGACAAGATGGAAATGGGGTAGGAGTTTATTTGTTGTACAGAAAATGACAGCAGGAGTGTGAAGTGGAATCTTTGCACCCCTGCTTTTTAGTTTCTTCAATTGTTATACTACAATTTGTGTTTAAACGAAAAAAGTGGACCACAGGGAGGAATTGTATGAAGAAACAATATCTGGCATGGGGACTGGCAATAAGCTTGTCCATAGGAACCATATTTGGAAACAGCGGAATTTCCTGGGCGTTTGAAAATACGAATCAGGACAAAACAGCCAATGTGGAGAAGGAAGAGAGCAGCTTGTGGGATGAGTTGGGTTTATTGACACCCAGCAACGCGGTAGAGCTTATGACATCAAGCAATGCGGCAACAGAAAATACAACAAATAAACCAACTGAAACAACAGGATTAAAAAAACAGTTTACGACAGAAGATGGAATCATTGTTGAGATAGATTCACAGGATGTCATTCTGCCGGAAAACACACAGATCCAGGTGAAAAAGGTCGATTTAGGATCTGAGATCACAGATTCTGTGCGCTCATCAATGCAGGAAAACCAAAAAGAACTTGACCAGATTTATGCTTATGATATTTCATTCTGGAGTGATGGTGAAGAGTTTGAACCGTCTGATGGAGTGAAGGTAATATTTAAACTCCAGAATACCTTGACAGGGGAACAAGTCGATGAGTCAGAAATTTTCCATGTGAAAGATGGGGAAGATGTTGCTGAATTTGTTCCGAAGACAGTAGAAGGAGATCAGGAAATTAGCTGCCAGTCGGTAGGGTTCTCGGTTTATGGAATTGCGGTGGCGCAGGCAGAGGAATGGATTCCGATTTATACGGCAGGAGATTTGCAGAACATACAGAATGATCTGGCGGGCAACTATAAATTAATGAATGATATTGATATGTCTGATTTTAGCTGGAAACCGATTGGTGAAGACACAAAGCAAAAACTCCGTGGATTTACAGGAACATTGGATGGACAGAATTTTAGCATATCAAATTTAAGCTTGAAAGCTGGGAAAAGCTATAGGGATTCTAATTTAAATATTGGATATGGCATATTTACAGAATTATTGGGAACTGTAAAGAATTTGAAAATTACAGATTCTGTTTTTGAGGTAGACGATGATCATATAAGTAATAATGCTATTTCGTCTATTGATGTTGGTATATTAGCGGCTTCTTTGACGGGCGGATCAGTTGAAAATTGCGTAGCTCAGAATTGTGAAATAGATTTAAGAACAACTTTGGAAATACCTGCTATGAATGTGGGTACTTTTTCCGGAAAGACTTCAGGAACATCATTTATAAAAAATTGTAAAGCCGATAATTCTACGATAAAGGGTAGTACATATTCAAGGCTGACATTGGGCGGAATTGCCGGCAGTGCATATGAAATAAGTGATAGTATATTTGCAGGTAGTGTAAATGTTGTTTCATCAGGGAATTTTTCGAGTGCATCATATGTAGGAGGAATTTCAGGAATAACAAGGAACCAGATGAAGAACTGCGTTAATTCTGGAAATATAACGGCAACTGCTTCATCTCAAATTATTGCGGGCGGAATTACAGGCAGAGCATCTGGAATGGCATTACCAGTTAGCATGTGTGTCAATTATGAAGCGGTATATACAGACTCAAGACTTGATAGGGGTGTAGCAGGAGGAATTGTTGGTGAGCTTTATAGCTCTTTCGTTGAAAACTGTTATAATGCAGGCAACGTAAAAGTGGTAACAGGATATGCGGGTGGAATTATTGGATATGATAATCAGACAACCAGATCTATTAGCAGATGCTATAATATTGGAAGCGTAGAAACTGAATCAAATGACAAAAAATCTTATGCTGGAGATATTATTGGATATACCCAAAATGGTGTATCTGCAGTGACAGGTACAGATGGAAAAGTTGCATTACTTTTACGTGCAGTCGATAAGAAGTGTTATTATATTAATACAGCCGTAGGAAATAAAAATGAACGGATGGACAATGTTGTAAAAGTAACTTTGAGTGAGATGGAAGAACAGAGCACTTTTGAGGAATTTGATTTTGATAATGTTTGGGTAATGGGGGAGGAAACATACCCATATCCAGTCCTTCAATTCCAAAATGATGTTCCGCAACAGCCAGACAATCCAGATATACCAGACAGCGATGAGCAGTTAGGCTGGGTAAAATTTAAAAATGGTAAAGTTGGATATTATATTCTTGAGAATAATCAGTGCCAGTTGCTGAAATCAGGCATTTATAAGTTAAATTACACGGATCAGAACGGTGTAATTTTCAATGGTAGATGGAAATTTAATGAAAATGGCTATGTTATGACGGGCATGCATGATGGCTTGTATTATTGCGAAGATGAAGATGGATTATATCCATATGGAATGTGCATTCCAGATAAAGGATTAGACGGAATCTTGAAAGAAGAATACAATCAGTCGCATATCCGTCCATCGACAGTACTGAGCAGATATTCGTTCATTTCAACATATATGGATGATATGAATTATTTTTCGTATATTCTTTCAGCTAAGATCGATGATGGTTGGATGAAACTGACGGGGGATGCATTCCTGAGGTTGGCAAAACAACTCGGCTTTATAGATATTGATGACATAAATGTTGAGTATTTAATGACAGAGTCAAATAACAGAAAAATTCTGGCAAAAGTACTGGACGTAAAGTTTGCGGTAGAGGGAGAAAAGATAGACGACAGTATAGAACTGTGGACGGATCCGAAGGTGGTTGCTAAAGCTTGGGACGAAGTTAAAGATGAGAGGGGGTATATCAAGTTCATAATAGAAAAAGTTAGTGATGCATTGAAAAACGAAGAAAAATATTCGGATTCATTTAATGAATTGGCGAAAGAAGTAAAGAAAAAAGAGAGTAATGGAGAAGATGCTGAAGAAATTTTAGGCATTGTTGCAGCAAAGAATTATGAATTATTTGATACAATCATGGAACAGGTAAACGGTTGGTCAGATGCGCTTCGGGATCATTCAGAAAAAATAAGTTATCTGAATGAGTTGGAAGCGTCAATCGATAAGATTGATTCTGGCAAGATAAAAAATATCCAGAATTTAAAGAATGCTGTTTCAGAATTAAGAAATAATTATGAAGAACGGATAAAACTTCAAGTATTTGATACCTGCTTTGCGGTAATAGAGCAGGGAAATTCATGGAATGAAGTTTTGACCGGGGAAAAAAGACCGTTGACAGGTTGGGATTTCAAAGAAAATACAAAATACAATATGTCTAAGGTTGTAGCAGATGTTATAAAAGATCTCGGCGAAGGAAGTTTACCGTTACTTAAGGGACTTAGCAAAGCTATCACTACGATCCAGACTATCGACGGAAGACCGGAAGCAGTTAATACGATTGCACAAACGCAGATGCTTTATACTGTAGCATATGATGTTCTGCGGGAAAAGGAAGAAAAACTTTTAATAGATGGAGATTCAGAAAGCTTAGCAGACTATTTAAATGCTTTTGAATTTATGAGATGCATAACAATTTTGAGATATCAGAATATGAAAAAAGTGTATGACTCTATATATAGCAGAGATGGTCTGAAGCAATTTAAAGTGGATTTTTTACAGAAAGAAATTGACAAGCTTCAGAGAATCACGCCATTAAATTATTTTGAAGATGAGTTTGCTTCACTGACATTTGCCGGTTCATGGGATGAATCTGGAGAAAAATATTATTATGCAACAGATGGGGATGAGAGATTTTACATAGAAAACAGATGGGCCTACATTGATGGCAAACGGTACTATTTTGATCAGAATGGTCGGGTTTTAGTCGGAACACAGAAGATCACGGATGAAACCGGAGAAGGGGAATATTACTTCAGCACCGGTGATGGCTCAGAACATAACAAGGATCATCGTGGAGCAATGCAGACTGGACCGATTGAGATCAATGGCAAAGAATATTATTATGATTCAAATTCAGGAGTAAATCGTGGCCGGAAAGTAATAAACAGCCGGATCGAAATTGGACCAAAAGACTACCGGTATTATGGACCTGATGGTGCTTACGACAGAGAAAAGAGTGGATTTTCGGAAGTTACGGATACAGATCCAAACCATAAGTTCTATGATAAAGGCGGAATCCGATACGCAACCAACTGCCCGGTAGATATTATTATTTACGATGAAAACGACAATATGGTCGGGAAAATTGTAAATGATCAGGTGCAAAATGTGACGGATGATGAAATCGACGTATATGTTGATTCTGCGGGACAGAAGATCGTTGGCGTTCCACAGAGTGGCAAATATAAACTGGAGATTATTGCCCGTGCTGCAGGAACTATGGATTATTCTGTTGCTGAGTTTGCGTCAGATGGTTCGGGTTTGATTGGAAAGACGGACTATCGCGCTGTGACACTTAACCAGGCGGATCATTTCTATGGAATTACGGAATCAATGTTCTATAATGGTGAAGAGCATAATTCATATCGTCTTCTGAAAGAAAATACAGAGATTGAGTTGGCTGAATATCAGGATACATTGACAAGTTATCTGATCAATGCTTCGGCAGAAGGACATGGCACTGTTGAAGGAAGCAAAGCTGCAATTCGTGGTGATTTTGCAAAATTAACAGCAAAGCCAGATAGTGGATATCGTTTTGTCGGCTGGTATGATAAAGATGGCAATTGTGTATCAAAAGAACTTGAGTTCCGATTCAGAGTATTGGAAGAGCAGAACTTTACTGCCAAATTTACGGTAAGAGGGGCATCAGATAGTGGATCGGATAGTTCAGATGACAGTGATGATACCTCCTATATACCGAAACGAGGAGTAACAGGAAAGTGGATAAAGAATGAAAAAGGCTGGTGGTATCAGAGAATAGATGGTACATGGCCACATGATGAATGGTGCGAACTGGAATATTTGGGACGAAAAGAGTGGTACTATTTTGACAAGAATGGCTATGTGGTTACTGGCTGGTTGAAATGGAATGGATGCTATTTCTATCTGAATCCGATTTCTGATGGCTGGTTTGGCAGAATGGAAACAGGCTGGAAGAAGATTGATGGAAAATGGTATTATTTAGAACCAGTTTCTGGTCAGAATAAGGGACATTTGTTCGTGAATACAGTCACTCCAGACGGATACAAAGTAGATTCGAATGGAGCCTGGATGAAATAAAAAATAGGAACGGCACTGCTCCATCGGTATTTACATCTGAGAAAGAGGCAGTGCCGTTTTTCAAACTTAATTTAGGGCGCTATGTCAATAGATAGGGGAGAATTCGTCAGAATCCCGTGTGAAAAGCAGCGTGGGTGTTCTTACGGGCATATAATGTATAAGAACACTTAATAATTCCATTTACGTCTACTATCTTTTCCAGCGATCCTCGATGAATTGCAATATTTGTTTTCGGCATAAATGTCAAACAAACATTTTACATCCCTGCCGATATGGAAAATGATTTCGGAATCAATGTCAAATAATATGTAAATACAGTCAGTTGTTCATCGCTGAGATTTAAAATTTCCTGAAGTCTCACCATTAAGGCATCCATTAGTATGTCAGGTGATTTGTTAAAAAAGAAATTTTTCCCCGAAAACTGGGAAATATAAGAAGCTGCAATAAGGAGCTGCATGAAAATTACATTTAAGGATATTTATGTCTGAAAATTGACTTTTTTGCTGACACCCTTTATACTACGTAGAGGAAAAGTCAAAAAAAGAAACAGCAATGTGGAAGGGCAGTACACTATTCGAGAGGTCATTGAAAGGTCCAGAACATAATTCTGGACCCTTTTTTTAGCCTTCTGAGGAAATTCTATGGAGAAACAGTACACTGCTATGCTGTTCCCACATTGGTTTGCGGTTTGTGAAAAGGTATCGAAAAGGAGAAGGAAGGGGGAGCTGAAAATTTCAACCGCCCGTTTTGACTTGTTCTGAATAAGAAAATAAAGCCCACCGATATCCGGTGGCGGAATGGAGCATTTCAAATGATTCATGATGGATTTATCTATCTGGCCACTTTAATGCTGTTAGCAGCAATTCTGGTCAATCTTCCCGTGTACCTGCGGGGAAAAGGCGCACAGACCTTTTTTAAATTTGCACCGCCGATCGTTCTGATCTATTTGGGCATGATGCTTTTATGTACTATGAAAGTATGGGATCTGCAGGATACGTCAGCCATTTACGTATCGATCAAAAATCCGTTACTCTACGCAATGCTGTTTTTAATGCTGCTGCGTTGTGATCTGAAAAAGATCATTAAATTAGGACCGAAAATGCTGATCGGTTTCTTCTCAGCGAGTATTTCAATCGGTGTTGGTTTTGTAGTAAGCTATGGTATTTTCCATAAATTACTGGGTCCGGAAAGCTGGAAAGCACTTGCAGCACTGTGCGGAAGCTGGTTAGGCGGCGGCAGTAATATGCTGGCGATTCAGGCAATTCTGGATGTAAGTGAAGAAAGTCTGGCATATTCGCTGGTAATGGATTCGGTTTGTGCAGTAATCTATGTTATGTTCCTTCTGTGGGTGATCAACTTCTCTAAGGAATTCAACTCCTGGACAAAGGCAGATGTACGTCTGATCGATGAAGTAGGAGCATCTCTGGAAAAAGAGGCAAGGGAGGACAAGAGACCTCTTACCTGGAAAAACATGCTTCTTTTAATCGGCGTATCCTTCTTTATATCCTCTCTGTCCAAGGATGCCGGTGTTATGGTTGCGTCTGTTCTGCCTGTTTTTGATAAGGCAACCTGGACAGTTCTTCTTGTAACAGCTGTAGGTCTGATCGTAGCAATGACTCCTTTTGGAAAGATTAAGGGAACGGAAGAAGTTTCCAATATCATGCTTTACATTGTCATCGCAATGATCGCTTCCAGAGCAGATATTTCTGCTATGGGAAATGCACCGGTATGGCTGGCTGCCGGATTCCTGATCCTGCTGATCCATATAGCGGTTATGGTAATCCTTGCAAAGCTGATCCGACTGGATATCTTTACCTGTGCGGTTGCTTCTCTGGCGAATGTCGGAGGAACTGCGACAGCGCCGGTACTTGCAGGTGCATACAGCAGCGCACTGGTTCCGATCGGTATCCTGATGGCCCTTCTCGGCAATATCATTGGAACACCGGGCGGCGCATTTGTAGGATACTTAATGAGCCTGATCGGGTAGAGAACAACAATTGAAAAACGGGTAATACAAGAACTCCGCACGAGAAACTGTGCGGAGTTTGTTTTTGTCAGGACAGGGCTCTGTTCTGCAGGAGGTTAGAATAAATTATAGTGTTACTGATTTTTTCCTTCCCTATCCGTAATGGAAAAGAAATGATAAGATGTATTCAAGAATGCCGAAGCATTCTTGCTGCGATATGCGCATCATGCAAAGCATGACATACTTCTTTTGCGCATCATAAGCAATCCTGCCGAAGGCTATGGCTATTTTTATAGAAACTATTCTTCATTATTTTATATAAAAGTGTGATTGTATGGCATTAAAATTAAATAATTATGTGATTGTGCTTGTGATTTTCATGAATTTCACATATAATAAAAGTGTGATTATAAAGCATAAAACTCCAATAAAAATGTGAGGAGTGATTCTATGGAACGATTTATCTTAAAAAAACTGCTGGATTGGAAGAATTCTCCCTACCGCAAGCCCTTAATTATGAAGGGCGTACGTCAGGTGGGTAAGACTTGGATTCTGAAAGAGTTCGGAAGACGCTGTTATGAAAATACAGCCTACTTTAACTTCGATGAAAATG
Source organism: Desulfotomaculum sp. OF05-3 (assembly GCF_003435535.1). Classification (NCBI taxonomy): domain Bacteria; kingdom Bacillati; phylum Bacillota; class Clostridia; order Eubacteriales; family Desulfotomaculaceae; genus Desulfotomaculum; species Desulfotomaculum sp. OF05-3. The sequence continues at coordinate 21,990 of NZ_QWGO01000002.1, forward strand.
AAGAATATAAGCAATTTTTTGAGACAACAAAGGATGTGGAGCGGATTCTACAAAACCTTATGATGGCAAGCGGTCAAAAGATAGTACCGGAAAAGACCCTCATCATCTTTGACGAAGTACAAGACTGCCCGAAAGTCATTAACTCCATGAAATATTTTTGTGAGAATGCACCGCAGTACCATGTTGCCTGCGCCGGTTCTCTGTTGGGGATTGCTCTGGCGAAACCTTCCTCTTTTCCGGTAGGTAAGGTCAACTTTATGCAGATTGACCCGATGACCTTTAATGAATTCCTGCTTGCCAACGGTGATGAAAATCTGGCACAGTATCTGGAACAGGTGGACACCCTTGAACCTATTCCTGACGCCTTCTTTAATCCATTATATGAGAAGCTGAAGATGTACTATGTTACCGGTGGTATGCCGGAGCCGGTATTGATGTGGACGGAGGCACGGGATGTTTCTGCCATGCAGGAAGCCTTGTCCGGAATCATCGGAGCCTATGAGCGTGATTTTGCCAAACATCCTGATCTCAGCGAGTTCCCGAAAATCTCAATGATCTGGAAATCCATTCCTTCTCAACTGGCAAGAAAGAACAAGAAGTTCATCTATAAAGTGGTCAAGGAAGGTGCACGAGCCCGTGAGTACGAGGATGCCTTGCAATGGCTGGTGGATGCCCGTCTGGTGCATAAAATTTATCGCAGCTCAGCTCCCGGCCTGCCGATTGCAGCTTACGATGACCTGTCTGCTTTCAAGATTTATCTGGTGGATGTGGGATTGCTCCGCCGTCTGGCGCAGTTAGCCCCCACTGCCTTTGGCGAAGGGAACCGCCTTTTTACTGAATTCAAAGGCGCATTAGCCGAAAACTTTGTGTTGCAGACTTTAATTACTCAGCTTGAAGTCATGCCCCGTTATTGGAGCCAGAACAACCCGCCTTACGAAGTGGATTTCCTCATTCAGCGGGAGAACGACATCTTCCCCGTGGAGGTCAAATCCGAAGCCAACACAACCAGCAAGAGTATGAAGAAGTTCAAGGAGCTGTTCCCTGATAAGGTCAAGCTCCGCATCCGTTTCTCATTGGACAATCTGAAACTGGATGATGATGTGTTGAATATTCCACTATTCATGGCAGATCAAGCGGATAGGCTGATCGGATTGGCATTGGAGCAGCTACAGAAATAGAATTTATTGAAACGACAAGACAAGCAAAAACGGCACCGTTTTAAACAGTGCCGTTTTTACTTACAAGTTCTTCGGTTCGATTTCCTTGTTCAATCCGTGATTGAAAGGTTAGCGCTTGCATTGCATTTGCAGACCGGGACATACTAAAACTCCATCACAAGCCCCGCATGCAGCTTGTGAACGGATTCTCCTAAGGTCTCTTTCAGGAGATCAAAGGCATGATCTCCGGTGCAGTGGCCGGTGTAGATTTCAGAAATACCGGTGGAGCGGATCCCTTCGGCGAGGGCAAGGATCTCTGCGTCGGTCTTATTGTAGAGGTGGAAGCCGCCGATCAGGGCTTTTACTTTTTTATCCGGGAAAGTCGCGGTGACCTCACGGATAATGGTATCGGCGCCGCCGTGGGAACAGCTGTTGAAGATCACAAGACCGTCCGGTGTGTCGAAGACAAGACTTTGCTCATGGGAGAAGGAATCCGGTCTCCAGCGCCGTTTTTCCTTCAGGTACATGTGCTCCCGGATTCCTTTTTTCTCCAGTCCCGGAGTCTTATGTGGAATCAGATAAACCCCGTCACATGGGGAAAAGTCCCCGGAGACGAGCTTGATCCGGTCCGGATACTTTTTTAACATGCCCTTTGGAATACCGATGTATTTCTTATAGTTCCAGACACCTTTGCAGCAGTTTTCTCCGGTGGTTTCCCTAAAATAGAACGGTGCGGACGAATTTACCCTGAAAAATTCCGGAATTCCGTCTGCATGGTCATAGTGCGCGTGGGAGAGAACTCCGAAATCCACGTCTTTCATGTTCAGTCCAAGCACATCAGCATTCGTCAGAAAAAGTCCGGATGCCCCGGCATCGAGAAGGATATGTTTCCCATGATATTCAATAAAAATTGATAATCCCCATTCACAGCCGAGATTTTCGGCGGGGATGTTGTCGCTGAGTACGGTTGCTTTCATAAATGAAAATCCTTTCGTAAAGTATTGATTGATAGTTGCCTTATAACTTTATTTTCTTCATTAAACACAAATGCGAACTTCCTGCAGGAAAGAGGTTTTGTATAACTTCGCGGCTTTACAAATTTCTTTTGCAATCTCTTTCTTATCGATCTTTTTCCTCATTAGATTTTTCCTATCAACGGTATTTGGGTAACAGAAACGCCGGACAACCAAAGTTATCCGACGCATTTTTTATGATTGCGAGTTTTATGCTGGCTGTCAGCCTCGATGCCTTGCCGAGTATCATAAAGTGCTGGTAATTACCCTCCCCAGCCGGAGTACAGCTTTCATGTGTCGCCACACGGAAACCTTTCTGGCTCATTTATATTATACTTAAATCCCGTCCTCTTATCAACTGATTTTGAAAATATCCAAGATTTTAACGGAAATAGCATGGAAAAGTGTTACAGGAAAATCGCAGAAAGACCTCTTGAATATTTAAAGAAGAGATGTTATATTATAGATAAGAGAAGTGCCACCGATAGACGGCTTGGCCCTCGAAAATATGGATTAAAAAATAACCGCTAGTTTTGCGAGGACTGGGCGGTTATTTTTTTGCGTTTTTTTCGATGTCTCTGCCAAGTGAATATCCTGCCTTGAAGCAAGTTGCTCCGAAGCTCAGGATTGCAAGTACAATACCTAAGATTTCCATATGGCATCACCCTCCTCTCACTATGTATCAGAGGGTTACGCATGCCCTCTGCGAAGAGGGCCAAACCGCCTACCGTTATGGTGGCACCTATATTATTCTATCACAAATTCTTTGATCTATAAAGTCTATTTTACGCTACTGGTGGTTTTAGAAGCCGCGTCGCTGCTATCCACGTCAGGAATTTCATAGACCGCAGTGCCATGTCCGCCCCAAGCGGATCATGGACAAATGCCTGTATCTATGGTATACTATCCCCAAAGTCGGTTCTGATACATGGAGAAATTCTGCCTGAATTTCTCCATGCATAAAAAGGCACTAACGTGTCAAATGCACACTCGCGCAAGAAGAGTCTATCACAAGCGACTGCGCTCGGCGCGAGAATGTGTCAAGGCACATTCTTTTTATGGTCTTGCTATGCCCATTTTACCGGGCGGCGGATAGGAGATAAGAATGAAAGATGATAAAAAGGTCAGCCATATTCTGCAGCTTTACCTTCAGTGGCCGGTATTTTTAACGGCACTGGTAATCCTTGCGGGAGCTGCGGTCAACCTGATCTCACGCAAGGCGGGATTCGTGATGCTTGCATTTACGGTGATCTACGCGGCGTGTGCCGGAACCCTGTATATGTACGGAAAGAAGCGGGCTCTCGGCAGTCTGGTGTCCTTTGCGTCGGCATACAGCTGGAGCCAGAAACAGCTTCTGGCGTCTCTGGAGCTGCCCTACGCGATCGCGGACACGGATGGTAAGATCCTTTGGATGAACCGCGCCTTTGAGGCGGTGACCAAAGAAGAGAAGAGCGCAGGGAAAAGCCTGACAATGCTCTTCAAGGAGATCACAGTGGAATCCCTCGAGAAGATGGAAAATGCGATGGAAGTCCATGTGATCTATGGGGAATCGAAATACCGCGTGAGTATGAAACGCGTGACGATCCGCCCGGATGAACTTGCCTCCGGAATCCCGGAGAAGCAGACGGAGCAGCAGATCCTTGCGGTATATCTCTATGATGAGACAGAGCTCTACAACTACAAGCAAGCGATCACAGACCAGAAGATGGTCGCGGGCCTGATCTATCTGGACAACTATGATGAGGCGTTGGAGAGCGTCGAGGAAGTCCGCAGATCGCTCTTAACGGCCCTGATCGACCGAAAGATCAACAAGTACATTTCGGCGGTCAACGGTATCGTAAAGAAGCTGGAAAAGGACAAATATTTCTTCGCGATCAAGCAGTGCTATATGCCGCGTCTGGAAAAAGAGCGGTTTGGACTGCTTGAGGAGGTAAAGACCGTCAATATCGGAAACGAGATGGCGGTGACCTTAAGTATCGGTATCGGAATGAACGGCGATACCTACAGCCAGAACTATGATTATGCCCGTACAGCGATCGATATGGCCCTCGGCCGCGGCGGTGATCAGGCGGTAGTAAAATGCGGCCAAAAGATCCAGTATTACGGCGGAAAGGCCCAGCAGTTAGAGAAAACGACCCGTGTCAAGGCCCGCGTCAAAGCCCATGCCCTCAGGGAGCTTCTTGAGACAAAGGACTGCCTTCTGATCATGGGACATAAGATCGGAGATATCGACTGCTTTGGCGCGGCGATCGGAATGTACCGGATCGCATCCGCTCTGAATAAGAAGGCACATATCGTGATCAATGAAGTGACCTCCTCGGTGCGTCCGATGATGGAACGCTTTGAGACCGGCGATTATCCGAAGGACCTGTTCCTCACGGGAAGTGAGGCCGCGGATATCGTGGATAACAATACGGCGCTTGTCGTTGTTGACGTCAACCGCCCGAGTATCACAGAAGAACCGGACCTTTTAAAACTCGTGAAGACGATCGTTGTCATCGATCACCACCGTCAGTCCAGCGAGATCATCACAAACGCGACTCTGTCCTATGTAGAGCCTTACGCGTCATCTGCCTGTGAGCTGGTTGCGGAGATTTTACAGTATGTTGCTGACAGTATCCGGATCAAATCCCCGGAGGCGGACGCTATGTACGCGGGAATCGTGATCGATACGAACAACTTTACAAATCAGGCGGGCGTCCGCACCTTTGAGGCGGCGGCGTTCCTTAGAAGAAACGGAGCGGACGTGACGAGAGTACGGAAGTTGTTCCGTGACAGTATGGAGGACTACAAGGCGAGAGCCGAGGCAGTCCGTCAGGCAGAGGTCTATAAGAAATGCTTTGCCATCAGCGTGTGCCCGTCAGAGGGCGTGGAGAGCCCGACAGTAGTAGGCGCACAGGCTGCAAATGAGCTTCTTGACATTGTGGGAATGAAGGCATCTGTCGTTCTGACCCCATATGAAGGCAAAATCTATATCAGCGCGAGATCGATCGACGAAGTCAATGTCCAGGTCATGATGGAAAAGCTGGGCGGAGGCGGACACAGAACGATCGCAGGCGCACAGCTCCCGGGCGCTACCGTTGAGGAGGCCAAGGAGAAGGTGAAAGGCGTCATTGATATGATGCTGGAGAAAGGAGAAATTTAAGATGGAAGTTGTATTATTAGAGGATGTGAAGGCACTTGGAAAAAAGGGCCAGGTCGTAAAGGTAAATGACGGATATGCGAGAAACTTTATCCTTCCGAAAAAGCTTGGTGTTGAGGCGACATCCAAGAACTTAAACGATTTAAAGCTCCAGAAAGCAAACGCGGAGAAGGTTGCGGCAGAGCAGCTTGCGGAGGCTAAGAAGCTTGCGGAGGAGATCGATAAGATGTCCGTAACCGTTTCGATCAAAGCCGGCGAGGGCGGACGCGCGTTCGGTTCCGTCTCCACAAAGGAGATCGCGAAGGCGGCGAAGGATCAGTTAAAGCTTGATATCGATAAGAAAAAGATGGTTCTGCCGGAGCCGATCAAGAGCATCGGAAGCTTTGAGGTTCCGATCAAGCTCCACAAGGAAGTAACAGCAAGACTCAGCGTGAAGGTCGTTGAGGCGTAAAGACTGAATGCCTGCCGCGTGCGCAATACGCGGACAGCACAGTTGAAATTCAGGGCAGGAAACCAGGTAGAGGTTCCGGCCTGCAAAGTAAGAAAGAAAACGGCTTCTGCAGAAATATATGCAGAAGCCGTGCGAAGTTATAGACAGAGACGTACAGAGAGGAAATCGGACAGATGGAAGAAGCGTTAGTAAAAAGGGTTTTGCCGCACAGCGTTGAGGCGGAGCAGTCGGTGATCGGTTCCATGCTGATGGACAGGGATGCGATCATCGCGGCATCGGAGATCGTGGTTGCGGACGACTTTTATCAGCGTCAGTATGGGATCATGTTTGATACGATGGTGGAGCTGTTCAATGAGGGAAAACCGGTGGATCTGGTCACGCTTCAGGACAGACTGAAGGAAAAGGATGTCCCGCCGGAGGTGTGCAGCCTGGATTTTGTCCGCGATATCCTGGCAACGGTTCCGACTTCCGCGAATGTGCGCTCCTATGCCACGATCGTCCATGAAAAGGCGGTTCTCCGCCGACTGATCAGGATCAACGAGGAGATCGCCAACAACTGTTATTCCGGAAAGGACAGTCTGGAAGTGATCCTAGCGGACACGGAAAAGCAGATCTTCAACCTGTTGGAAAGCCGCGCTTCCGGTGATTTCGTGCCGATCCGTCAGGTTGCGCTGAACGTTCTTGATAAGATCGAGCAGGCGACCCGCTCAAAATCCACGGTAACGGGTCTTCCTACCGGATTTATCGATCTCGATTACCGGATGTCCGGCCTCCAGCCTTCGGATCTGATCCTGATCGCTGCCCGCCCGTCTATGGGTAAGACGGCGTTCGTACTGAATATTACGGACTATATCGCGGTCCGGAGACAGAAGACCTGCCTGATCTTCAGTCTGGAGATGTCGAAGGAGCAGCTGGTAAACCGTATGCTGTCCATGGAGTCCAACGTGGATTCCCAGAAGCTCCGTACCGGTACCCTGACGGATGCGGACTGGGACGCTGTCGTGGAAGGAATCGGTACGATCGGAAGCTCCAAGCTTGTAATTGATGATACGCCGGGTATTTCCATCATGGAACTTCGTTCCAAATGCCGGAAGGTTAAGCTGGAACATGGTCTCGACCTCGTTATGATCGACTACCTGCAGTTAATGTCGGGCAGCGGAAAGAACGGAGACAACCGTCAGCAGGAGATCTCTGAGATCTCAAGATCTTTAAAGGCCATCGCGAGGGAGTTGAGCGTCCCGGTGATCGCCCTGTCCCAGCTTTCCCGTGCCTGTGAGACAAGAACGGATCACAGACCGATGCTTTCGGATCTTCGAGAGTCCGGAGCCATCGAGCAGGATGCCGACGTTGTGATGTTCCTGTACCGTGACGATTATTATAATAAGGATACGGATAACCCGAACACGGCGGAGGTTATTATCGCGAAACAGCGTAACGGCCCGATCGGAACCGTATATCTTGGCTGGAAACCGGAACTGACCCGGTTTGTGAATATTGCGAAGGAGCAGCAGTAAATGCATGGTCAAGCGCCTGCTTTCGAATGGAATTTGAAGGAATTTCATCGGAAGCGGGCGTTTTTGTCATATTGGGACATGGCTTCACATATATTATTAGCAATCTGATAACGGTTTTGCAGGCATGCGGCAGTCTGTGGACATGCTGAGAAACTGGATCAAACAGAGTCGAACAATCGTTGCGGTTCATGGCAGAAATTTCGAACTGTGACGAAAATCATGTGAAAGGAAGAGGACGACCATGTCAGAAACACATTATCTGATCTCCGATGCCTCGAAAAAGGTTGATGTGGAATCTCATGTACTTCGGTACTGGGAGGAGGAACTGGAGATGAACATCCCTCGCAACGAGATGGGACATCGGTATTATACGGATTTTCATATCCGTCTTTTTAAACAGATCAAGGAATTGAAGGAAAAGGGGTATCAGTTAAAGGCGATCAAGACAGCGTTGGCGAAAACGCTGGACGCGGAGGGGGAATCGGTGGCACCCACGGATGTTCTTGAGGAGGATGTTATGACGGCATTGAAGGAATGCACGGAGCAGGAGAAGAGAGATCTGGAAAAGCTGGATCCGGGGGAAGCCGCGGAACTCATGAACCGGGAAAAAGCGGAGCAGTTCAGGGAGTTTCTTACCCAGATGATCGGACAGGCTATCGAGGAGAACAACGAGAAGCTGAGCCAGGATATCAGCCGGATGGTGAACGATAAAGTGTTAAAGGAGATCGATTACCTGATGCGGGTGGCAGATGAGCGGGACGAAGAGCGGTTCCGGCAGCTGGATGAGACGATCCGGCTTTATCAGAAGGAGAATAAAGGGAGGGCGGAAGCTGCGGCGGCGAAAGCGCCGTTTTTGCCGTCGATCTTCAGAAAGAGAAAGTTTGGGAGAAATGGGAATAAGCTTTGATGAGAGCAAAAATGAGAACCCCTTTCGCGAAGATCCGGATTCTGGATCAGAATCCACAGAAATCAAAAAGCCGCTGTTCGAATAGAACAACGGCTTTTATGTATTGGTTTGCGTTTGTGATCAACCCTCGTTGATTGCGCCTGTCGGACAGACACCAGCACAAGTACCGCAGCTAATGCAAGTATCAGCATCGATTACGTACTGTCCATCTCCCTGAGAAATAGCGTTTACCGGACATTCACCAGCACAAGTACCGCAGCTAACGCAGCTATCGTTAATTACATATGCCATGACAAAATACCTCCTTTATTTATTTCTTTCATTCTATAATAAACGGTTAAATTATTCAAGGGGAAAATTGTGAAAAAATGTACCTAATGAGGAACAAAAATCCAGTAAACATGCGGTTAGACAGTCACAACTCGAGTTAGTCTATTCTTACCTTTGCAGACAAAAATCAACCCGGCTGTCATTCGGCTGAAAGTATTTCATGATGGTCACCATATGCGGACAGGCATTTTCTAAACTGGAAATACCATATCATACAGGAATGCATGATGGTTACTGTACGCGGGTATGGAGTGCCCGTTTACTGTAACTGCATGATGCGGCTGTACCAGCAGATTTTGCAAAACCACCTTGCCAAGAAACGAAAAAAGTATTATACTCTCGATATGCTGGCATAAGGGCAGTATGCCTGTTATGCCGGAAACAATCGTAGAAAATTGCCCGCGGCAGATTTCGAAGGTGAAAGGAGGATTTATCATGCAGATTTCAAAAGAAATGCTCATTGGTGAGCTTCTTCAGGTTGATGAGAATATGGCTCAGATTTTAATGGGCGCTGGAATGCACTGCATCGGATGCCCGTCTTCTCAGATGGAGTCTCTGGAAGAGGCTTGCATGGTTCACGGAATTCCGGTAGAAAAACTTGTAAGTGTAATTAACGAGTATCTGGCTCAGAAGCAGCAGTAATGTATGTGACCGCTCGAGAGAGTTTTGGTTTGCCGACTGTGCGAAAGGTCGGAGAATGTAAGAAGGACTGCGGTCAGGGAGAATTTTCCCGGCTGCAGTCCTTTTTCCATTTTGACATATATGGAGCAATGTGCCATAAAAATTCTGTATGTTGAAAAACATGGGGACATTTTGGAAACAGACTTTGCACATAAAAAAGCATCTGTATAAATCTGTGGAATGCAGCTTTTTACAGATGCTCTATTTAAATATTGATCAATTGGGAAGTCAGATTATAAGTTTTGCAGCACCTTCAGCGCGTCCTTCTTTACGATCAGATCATAATGTTCCGCATAGTAAGCGCCGGACGCAGCGGCATCGCCCTTTAATCTTGTTCCGTATTCGGAGAGAGTATTGCAGACTCTGTTGAAGGAACTCTCACTGTCATTTTCCTTCTTGAGGATCAGGTAGAAGACCCCATTTTCCGGATTCTTGTAGAGAACACTGTTTCCTTTAAAAACAGCACCGGTCTGCCGTGCGGCTTCACAGACGAGGTCGAGGGAAGAAAACTGGTAGATCCTTGTAAACTGAGCCGGATTCTTCGACTCTTCCTTTCCCTGCGGTCCATTTGCCGTTGCAGCTGGTGCCGCAGGAGCTTTTTCTCCCTCCGGCTTTAAAATTCCGCTCTGGGTCAGGATATTGATCAGGCCGTCAGCGCCTTCCAGCACTTCCGCGGTGAGATTCCCCCATCCGTTATCATTCTCGTCCTCTTCCGGTGAGAACTTGGAGAACCGGGTATCCAGTTCCTCTGGATCTTCCATCTTTGTGATGATCAGCATAACACTCTCGTTCGCCATCGGGATCGCCTCGACCATAAGCGGGATATCCTCGACCTCGAAACCGACCTCATTTGCGGCGCGCTGGATCATCTCGCGGAAAAGATTACGGGCTTTCTCGCTTCCATAGGCCAGCTCGCCGAGATTCATATTCCGGACACTCAGGTCAAAGTTGCTGAGGGTGCAGCGGATCTGATTTTCATTGATACGTTCTATTTTCATAGGATCACTTCCTGTCTGGTTAAAATCAAAATATTCGCGGTATGCTGTAATTCCCATTATAAGAGGGCAGAAAACCGCATTTTTACATTTATAATATACTATATCCTATTCAGTTTTTGCAATCGTATGAGGGAAATTTATTAAAATTTAATCAGTTTGACATCTACAAGATGGTCTGAAGCGGGAGTGTGTATATTAGAATAGTCGCAAGAGGTTGTGTTGCCGGAAGGAGGTGTGACGGTTTATCGAGCGCGTTCTGTTTGGCAAGTATCGGTTGTGCAGAGAGCTGGGAAACGGGCGATCCGGTACTGTATATCTGGCGTATCACGTTGAGCTGGAAGAATACAGGGCGGTAAAAGTAGTCCCGAAATCCCTGGCGGATTATGATACTTTTAGAAAAGAAGCACTTTTTCTGAAAACACTGAGACATCCGGGAATCCCCATCGTCTACGATGTGGAGGAAGATACCGGATACAGTTATCTGATCGAAGAATATCTGGAAGGCGAATCTTTATATGCCCTGGTAAAACGCCTGGGCAGCTTGTCGGTTAAGGCGGCAGCTGATCTTGGAATACAGATCTGCCGTATCATTCAGTTTATGAATTCAGCAGAAAATCCTATTTTATATTTAGACTTGCAGCCCAAAAATCTGCTGGTGTGCAATGGAGTCCTTCGTCTGACGGATTTTGATCATGCACAATACGCGTCAGATGCCGCTGCGTTTGGTGAGCGGTACGGAACGATCGGTTTTGCGGCACCGGAACAGTACACAGGGGAACCACTGGACTGCCGGACGGACGTGTACGCGATCGGTGCGCTGCTCTACTTTATGAGCCGTGGGGATGCGCCGGGAAGTGTTCCGGAATACAGGAATGAACCGGAATATAGGATGTTTGACCGGATCATCCGCGGGTGTATGGAAAAGGAGAAAGAGGCGCGTTACCAGAGTGCGGATGAACTGCAGGAAACGCTGCAGGAGCTGCAAAATCAACTGAAGGAACAGGCAGCAGAATCTCGAATCGTTGTTTTTGCCGGGGCGGCAGCGGGGATCGGAACAACCCATGCGGCTCTCGGAATGTCTCATTTTCTGACCCGGAATGGGTGTCCGGCTTTATATCAGGAAGCTTATGATACGTCTGCGGTTCGCACACTTGCGAAAAATATGGGAATCAAAACGGACCGGACCGGCGTATATCGAATCGGATGCGGAAGCATCCGGCCTTATTATGGCGAAGCTGTGAAGCTGCCATATCTTTATTTTCCAGTAATCATAAAGGATGTGGGAGTGATCCGCCCGGAAGAGAAACTTCCGGAAGCAGATTTTTATGTTCTTGTATGCGGGGGAAAATGGTGGGAGATCGACAGGACTGTGAATGCGGCGAAGATCTTAAAAAGCCGTGGGAATGTGATCCTGCTCTTCAATCATATGGAGAAAAAAGCACGTCTGAAACTTCCAAAAGTTTTATCTGATATTCATTATTTCTTTCTTCCGTTCTTTTCAAATCCATTCAGAGAAGATAAAGCTGCCAACACCTGTTACCGGGATCTATGGAACGATGGTACAGGGGAAACCAGATGGAAAAGAAAAAAATTATCACAGAGACTCAGGAGAAGCGATGCAGAATGATCGGAATCGCTGGGAGCAATACCGGGGTGGGGTGCACCCATTTTTCGATCATGCTGACAAACTATCTCGCGGGATACCTCAGAAGGAAAGCCATACTGCTGGAATTTAATGAGTCGGGGGACTTAGAAAAGCTTGAATACGTCTGCACGGGGCAGATGGGACAGAAAAATCCATACAGGGTACTGGATGCGGATTATTATAAGTATGCAGGGCCGGAGGCTGTGAAGGAGGTGCTTCAGAGGGGATATGACGATATCCTGATCGATTTCGGATCGGTCAAAGATGGCGCAAACGAATTATATTGGAGATGCGATAAAAAGTTCCTGGTGGGTTCCTTTACGGAGTGGCAGCAGGAGAGTTTCCGGGAATTCGAGATGGAACAGAGAGCGAAACAGAAAAAAAGCTGGCAGAGTCTCGCGGTATTTGGAAGCGAGGAGACCAGAAGAGAATTCTCGAGAAGATTTCGGATCAATGCAGAACGGATTCCGTTTTCAGCGGATGCCTTCTTGGTCACGAAGGAGTGCGGGGAATTTTTTCAGCGTATCCTGTAAAAATGACATAAAAGGACGATTTCCCTAACCGTTATAAAGGGAAAAGCCTGATACTCAGAAATGTCACAATAAATGAGATCTGACCGGCTAAGAATACAGCAGCGGGGAAAAACATGTCACAGTATAACCTTCTTCAGTCATCGCGGAAAAGCCGGGAACAGAGGCATTTAATAACTTAAAATCGACAGCGCAGAGGGAGAACGTTCAATGAAGAGCATCGATAAGACCGTGCATGCCATAGATATGCGGCACGAAGAAAAGAAAGGTGTATATGGGTATGGAAACAGCAAGCGGAACGTATGACTCGGAAAATCGAAGTGTCGAGGAGATGACGCGCTATCTGAATGGACTTAAGCGGTACACGGAAAAAGGAATCCCGATCTACATGGACGGAAAACTTTCCGGGCAGAGAGAATGGGAGAAACTGTTTGAAGTTCGTGAGGATGGAATGTTCTATATGGGAGATTATGTCCAGGCGGAAGGCGGCGGTCTGAAGGAGATACGGTTTGATAAGGTCTATCTAAGCGAAGCGGATATCATGGAGACGAAAGGTCGGAGGAGAAGAACGAGAAAATAAGGAAAGACGGAGGATACCGAATAGAATGGATCTGGCGGTACTGGATAGCAGTAAATCGCACGGAAATGAACCAGGTTATATGTACGAAGTAATATAGATTCAACAGCTGGGGGATCGTTCTGCCAGATGATTCGTAAGACTGCTGACAACAATTCGTTACAAAAAGTTAACAGACAGACATTCCGCGTTGTGGTATACTTAAGCTATCTTGAAGATCCGGCAAAGTATACGATCTGTGTATACCTTGCCGGATCATCCGTAATAAATAACGATTCAGCATGCCGCCGGTGAGAGACGGAAATGAACGCAGAGTTCTGGGAACCGGCGTGCGGAAAGAGTGATAACGAATGAGAAAAGTAGTTCCTGTATTGGTTGCTGTCGGTCTGATCATCCTGATCGCCGTGGGATTTGTCGGTTTCCAGGTACTGGACCGGTATATGCCGACGAAAGAGCGGGCGGATCTCGCGGAAGTCTATGATGTGTCCGGGGATGAGACCGCGATCCTCTATAACTATGAGCGGCAGGAGCAGACAGGAATCTATGAAAATGGACAGACGTATCTGCCGGTCTCCTGGGTGAATGACCACATTAATGAGCGGTTCTACTGGGACAGCACGGAAGACCTTCTCGTATACGCGCTCCCGGACCAGATCGTCTATGCGGACGCGGAGACAAAGGGGGCCAACGGCGCTCCGCTGCTTCTTGTAAAAGATGATGAGGTCTATCTGACGCTGGGTTTGATCGCAAACTATACGGATGTGCAGATCCAGACCTTTGACTCCGGGGATGGAAGACGTGTCCTGATCAATGACTGGGGAACAAGAAATATAGCGCGGGTGAAAAAGGCTGGAAGTCTGCGAGTAAAAGGCGGCGTAAAGAGTAAGATCCTCACAGACCTCGCAGAGGACGATACGGTGACCGTTCTCGATACGATGGAGAAATGGTCCAAGGTCGCATCTTCCGACGGAAATATCGGATATGTGGAAAATAAGCGCCTGGCAGCCGCGGAGAGCCAGAAATTTTCCGGAAATTTCACAGCTCCTGTATACAAGAATACCAGCATGAGCGGAAAGATCGTTCTCGGCTGGCACCAGGTAACAAGCCAGGACGGAAACAATACCTTTGACAGCATTGTGGCAAAGACAAAAGGGATGAACGTGATCTCCCCGACATGGTTTTCCCTGACAGACAACAACGGAAACTATAGGTCACTGGCGAGCAAAGATTATGTGGCGAAGGCCCATGCAAAGGGGCTCCAGGTATGGGCGCTGATCGATAACTTCAGTGCCGATGTCCAGACGGAGACGCTGTTAGCATCCACCGCCACCCGCCGCAGGCTGATCGACAGCCTGATCGCGGATGCGGAAAAATATGACCTGGATGGTCTGAATCTTGATTTTGAGAGCCTGAAAACAGAGGCGGGCGTCCATTATATCGAATTTATCCGGGAATTATCGATCCCGTGCCGCCAGAAAGGTATTGTCCTGTCCGTGGACAACTATGTTCCGGCGAGATACAACAGCTTCTATAACCTGAAAGAACAGGGAATTGTTGCGGATTATGTGATTATGATGGGATATGATGAGCACTTTGCGGGCGGCGAGCCGGGCTCTGTGTCCTCTATCAGCTACGTGAAGAATGGAATCTCCGGAATGCTCGAGGATGTCCCGAAGGAGAAGCTGATCAATGCCGTTCCGTTCTACACGAGACTCTGGATCGAAGCCGGGGACGGATCCATCACCTCCAAGGCGATGGGAATCGCGGATGCGAAGAAGTGGGCAGACAATAACCAGGTGGAACTCACCTGGCAGGCGGATACCGCCCAATATTATGGCGAGAAACAGACAAATGACGGTGCTCGGTTCCTCTGGATGGAGGAGGAGCGGTCCTTGAAAGAAAAGATGAACGTGGTCCGTCAGAACGATCTGGCGGGAGTCGCGTGCTGGAAACTGGGGTTTGAGGATTCTGCCGCGTGGGATTCCATCCAGTGGAACTAAGATCATAATGGCGCATTTACGCCGGACCTACCAGGTCACCATCTTGTCCAGCAGGAGTTTCTGTTCCTTGCTGGAACGTGTGAGGTAGATGCGGGTGGTCTCGATGCTCTCATGCCCGAGAAGATCCGCCAATAGAGAGATATCGCTGCTGCGAGCCAGAAAATTCTTCGCGAACCGGTGGCGGAAAGAATGAGGGTACATGGTATCAGGATCGATGCCATACCGGACTGCATAGTGTTTTAATTGGGAATGGATGCCTCTGGTCGTCACGGGGCGTCCATTTTTTCCCACAAAAAGAAAGCCGGAGGTGATACCGCGGCGGTCACACCAGGCTTTTGCCTCCTGACAGAGGGAATCCGGGATGTAGATGCGGCGGATCTTCCCACCTTTGGAGTAGAGATCAAGATACCCGCAGGCTAAATGTTCCGCCTTGATCTGCACCAGCTCACTGACCCTGGCACCGGTGGTCACCAGAAAACGGACGATGAAATACCAGAAGTCGTGGTGTTCTGCTTTCAGGTTCCGTTGGAGCGTCTCACAGTCTTCGTTTGTGATAATGGAGTCCTGGAAGGTGTCGCGGGAAATTTTTACCGCATGGAGTCGAAAACTGGCGAGGTCGGGATAGAGTTCCGGCTGTTCTTCCTCCAGGAAAAGAAGAAAATGATTTACGGCGTAGATCCGCTGATTGATCGTTGCGGGGCGGTAATTGGCAATCAGAAGACTCCGGTATTTCCGGAGAAGAGATTCGGTTGGAATGGGATAGATGGACAGAAGCTGCCTGATCGTCCGTCCATACGCGTCTCCGGTATTTTCAGACATATTCTTTTTTCTTAAATATGATCTAAATGATTCTGCCAGGTTTTCCTGGTCTTTTGGAAGTTCTTTCATAACATATCCTTTGAATAATAACGGAGCAGCAGGAATTTTACCAGTTTACGATCTGATTGAAGAGATCCTGCTGTTCAGTACTGCTTTTATGCAGGTAAATGCGGGTAGTCTCAATGCTCTCATGTCCAAGAATATCGGACAGAAGCGCAATGTCATCACATTGTTCTATAAATTTTTTTGCGAATAGATGCCGGAATGCATGGGGATGTACGACAGATGGATCCAGATTGTATCGAAGTGCAAAAACCTTAAGCTGATCCCGGATCCCGTTTGTGGTGATCGGATTTCCGAAACGGTTTAAAAATAAGCTGCCGCTGGTGCGCTTTTCGTTTTGAAGCCACAGCAGGCAGGTCTCCTGGACATTTTGCGGGAAGTAGATCCGCCGGATCTTATCACCTTTTGAGTACAGGTCCATCTGACCGCGGATCATATCTTCCACACGGATCTGGAGAAGTTCGCTGATCCGCACGCCAGTGGCGGCCATGATCCGCACGGCAAAGTAGTAGGTAGGCTTTCCGTCACGCAGAAGACATTTTTTCAGGTACTCATAGTCGGCCTGGCTGATCACATTTTCCAGAAATGGTTTCTGTTGAAGGCGGACCATAAGGACCCTGGAGTCAGGAAGCTCGAGAAATTCCATAAAACAGTTCATTGCGCGGATCCTCAAATTTACGGTGTTGGGCTTGTACCTGTCGATGAGATAGCATTTATAGAGCATCAGATTGTCATGTGTGATTTCGGGGTACAGGGAAAGAAAATGCCTGGCAGTATAGAGATAGGAACGGATCGTCTGGTAAGATTTTCCATTCCGGAGCAGCCACGCTTCGAACTTGGAGAGTTTTTGACGGGCCGTTTCAGAAAGACGGTCTGTGGGAAGAGCAGTTTTTCTCATAGTATTATCATACCTTTCTGTTTTTGAAAGTATTTTATCGCAGGAAACAAAAAGAGCAAGAGAAAACTGGAGAATACGTTGTTGATGGGGAAAGGAAGGAGGAAAAGCAAAAAATCCGTCGGAGACATAGGACATCTCCGACGGACGTTTATATAAGCTGTATATGATTGGAAATGAACAGACAATGCTTTTGGGAAATGTTCGGTGGCATTGCGCTGCCCGGAAGGAAATTGGGTTGCTTAGTTCTGGAAATCTACAATCGCGTTTCCCTTTTCATCATATCGAACAGCATCCTTATCAAGTGTCAGCGCATCAATGGCGTCAAGGTACGCCTTGATGGACGGATACTGCGGCTTGTAGTTGGCGATGATCTCTTTCGCGGTCACGGCATTGTTGGAGAGCAGGGCATCTACGAGGAAAAGCTGAACCTTTGCCGCGTTTACGCACATACGGTTCGGATCGGTGATCTGGAAGTCGATGCCATGGAGAGTGCCGACAGCGCCGCCTGCGTTGATCTGCACGCCCGGCATTACGCAGGTGACATCGCCGAAATCGGAGGAACCGGTGCTCCAGCCGTTGTAGTCGAAGACAACTTTCTTTCTTCCGCAAAGTGCCACGCAGCAGTCCTCAGCCAGCTTCATGAATGTCGGATCATGATACTCCGGAGCGTAACCAGGGCGGTCGCTCAGCTCAACGCCTGCGCCCATAGACAGTGCGGCACCGGTCAGCGCACGGTTTACCTTGATATTCTCGCGTTTGATCGCCTCTAAGGATTTTCCACGGACATAACTCTCGATCTTCATCTCATCCGGGATAATGTTTACGGCGCAGTTTGCGCCCATGAGGATCGGATGGAAGCGGATCGTATCTTTCTCCTGGAATGTCTCACGGAGGTCGTTGCATGCCTGGAGACCCAGCATAGCGGCATACTCCGCGTTGACTCCCATATGAGGAGCTCCGCCTGCATGGGCAGATTTTCCTTTGTAGCGGATATTTTTCGCTATACATCCGTTCATTCCGAGCAGTGCCTGAAAGTCAAGGTCGGTATCTCCGTCCTCGTTGACGCTGGATCCCTTTGTCATGCCGTGAACCATCATGGCCATGTCGACGCCGTCTAAGAGACCACGGTACATGAATTCGGTCTTACCGCCGTTGTACTTGGTGATGCCTTTCTGGCGGAGTTCCTCACGGAATGCAAGCTGGATCATCTCCTCGGCCGGAACGACAACGAGGCGGATGGATCCGCAGAGACCGTCGAGGGCGTGGGGCTGTTTCAATGCGGCTGCGATTCCTAAAAGTGCAGCGGACTGGGCGTTATGTCCGCAGCAGTGGGTCATTCCATTTACGGATTCCGGATGGTTCGCGATATCGAGGGCATCCAGTTCACCGAAGATCGCTACCTTTGGTCCCGGTTTTCCTGTCTCAACATCGGTGTAAAAGCCCGGAATGTTTCCGGCTTTGACGAGTGTGTATCCAAGTGCCTCGTATTTCTCTGCGAGATAGTCGTGGGCCTGCCACTCGGTGTAACCGGTCTGCGGATGAGCCCAGATCCAGCGCTCTGCGTCGAGGATGAGCTGTTTTACGGTATCTACGTTGTTTACGATCAGCTGTTGTCTGTCTGTCATGGAAATACCTCCTGAAATATGTAATATTGGACGGAACCAGGCGCTGTACGGGAGCATCAGGTCAAGCCCGGTTCATCTTTAAAAGCTCGATCAGCGCGTCAGTGTGTTCCTTCGTTGTCGCCCAGCTTGTGGCGATCCGGATCACGGTATGGGAGTCATCATATTTTTCCCAGAAGCTGAATTCCGCCTGCTCTTCCAGACGGTGCAGGACTTCGTCCTCCAGAATAATAAAGATCTGGTTTGTCGGAGTCTCAAGGAAGAACTGGTAACCGTTTTCCTTTAACGCGGATTTTATCGCGGCTGCGCAGTCGAGGGCGGATTCCCCGATATGAAGGTACAGATCATCTGTGAACAGGGTATCGAACTGGATCCCCAGGATGCGGCCTTTCGCGAAGAGCGCTCCGTGCTGCTTTATGATCGTGAAAAAGTGCGGGATCAGCGCCGGATCCGGGATTACGACCGCCTCGCCGAAGAGCGCTCCGCATTTCGTTCCGCCGATGTAGAAGACATCGCAGAGTTTCGCAAGATCCTTTAATGTTACGTCATTTTCCGGGGAAGCGAGAGCGTAGGCAAGTCTGGCGCCGTCCGCATAGAGCGGGAGATGGTACTTACGGCATGTCTCGCTGAGGGCGGTCAGTTCTTCCAGGGAATACAGGGTTCCGTATTCCGTCGGCTGGGAGATATAGACCATGCCCGGCATGACCATGTGCTCATGGTTATCATCAGATAAAAAGGTGTCCATATAAGAGGTGACCTGGGCAGCTGTGATCTTTCCATATGTATGGGGCAGCGGGAGCACTTTATGTCCGCCGAATTCGATGGCACCGGCCTCATGGACTGCGATGTGACCGGTCTCCGCACAGAGAACGCCCTGATAGGAGCGGAGAAGTGCGTCGATGACGGTAGCGTTTGTCTGGGTTCCGCCCACGAGGAGATAGACTCCCGCATTTGGAGCACCGCAGGCTTTACGGATCTTATCCCGGGCAGATTCAGAGAACTCGTCGAGACCGTACCCGGAAGTCTGCATCATATTTGTGGAGAGCAGCTCATTCATGATAGCCGGATGGGCGCCTTCCATGTAATCGCAGACGAATTTCAGTTTTTCATTTGCCATGTTAAAAACCTGACCTTTCGTGTTGTCTGACTCTATTATACAGATGGCATATTGATGTGTCAATGCAGGAAAGTGTATGAAAAAAATCTGAAAACACTGAGGGAAATATAGGGATTCAGCTGATGATGGCGATAAGAGCGGAAGCCAGAATCCAGAACTTTTTTGGATTGAACGGAGACAGGAAAATCCGCACATAAACGGGTCCCCCATGAAATAGAGTATTATGAAGAGCGGATTTTCGGGGAAACAGAGCATGAAGCAGAAAGTGATAGAGCCGGTTCTCGGCATATGCCTGCTCGCCATGGTGGTCATGGCGGTGAAATATGGAAGTATCCATGTGACGGGGAGCGGTGACGCCTACATAAAAGAGACACCGGTGGTGGTGGTCGATGCCGGACACGGCGGAACAGATCCCGGCAAGGTTGGAGTCGACGGGAGCCTGGAGAAAGATATCAACCTGGCTGTGGCGGAGCGGTTGAAAACGTACCTGGAACAGGATGATGTGAAGGTCATTATGACGCGGGAGACGGACACGGGACTTTATTCCGAAACGGACAGCCGGAAAAAGATGGCGGACATGAAGAAACGGTGTGAGATCATTGAGGAGAGCGGCGCGGACCTTGTGGTCAGCATCCACCAGAACAGCTATCACGAGGAATCCGTCTCTGGCGGACAGGTATTCTATTACCGGGATTCGTCAAAGGGAAAGGCGCTGGCGGAGATCCTGCAGGACCGGTTTGACTATGTCCTGGGGGACCAGAACCGGAGACTTCCGAAGGCGAATGCCAATTACTACCTCCTTCTGCATGTGAAATGCCCCATCGTGATCGTGGAGTGCGGATTCTTAAGCAACCGGAAGGAAGCAGCGCTTTTAAACAGCGGGGAGTACCAGGATAAGCTGGCATATACGATTCATATGGGGATCATGGAGTACCTGAATAAGAAGCAATGAGATAGGAAAAATGTACAAATGAAGAGAAATAAAATTGTCATATTATACAAAAAAGGTCCACCTGTTTTTAACGATCCGATATGGCATTTAAAAGTTCAATATGCTATGATTCTTTTACCAATTGGGACGGAAAAACTGCTTTTCCAGGCGGCAGAAGGAAAAAAGAAACGTTCCACACGGTCATCTGGACTGGAAGGATAAAAAATCCACCGGAAACACGAATATTTCCGGCAGATTTTATTATCAGAATTACTCAAGTACAAGCGTACCGTCGCCCTCAGCACGGATCGCGGATTTGAAGAACTCCTCAAATGCTTTCTCCAGGTAGGCCATATCCTTGGAGCCTGCAGTCTCATACGGGGAATGCATAGCTAACTGCGGAAGTCCGACGTCTACCGTGTTTAAGGAAACCTGCGCGTTGGAGATATTTCCGAGAGTGGAGCCGCCGAGGATATCGGAACGGTTTAAGAACTCCTGGTACGGAACACCTGCGCGCTCGCAGAGGCAGCGCATAACAGCTGCGGAAACAGCGTCTGTTGTGTACTTCTGGTTTGCGCTGTGCTTGATCACGAGACCGCCGTTTAAGTAGGTGCGGTTTGTTGGGTCGGTCTTGTCAGCGTAGTTCGGATGTACGGCATGTCCGTTATCCGCGGATACCATGAAGCTGGAAGCGAGGGACGTGAGGTACTCTTCCTCTGTTCTTCCAAGGCTGCGGTTGATGCGGCGGAGAATGTCGTAAAGGAATGTGGAGCCGGCGCCCTGTTTTGTACCACTTCCTACTTCCTCATTGTCAAATACGGCAACGACCGGGATGCAGCGGTCGCTCTCACTGTTTAAGAGAGCCATTGTGGACGTGAATGCGCACTGGAGATCATCAAGACGCGGAGCAGAGATAAACTCGCCGTCGCAGCCCCATACAGTACCTTCCATACGGTTGTAAAGGAAGAGGTCCATTCCTTTGATCTGGTCAACGGAGACGCCTGCCTCCTCAGCGATCATCTCTTTGAATGCCTTTCCGGAATTGCTCATGCGGTATAATGGAAGCATATCTTTCTGGATGTTGTACTTGTAACCGTCGTTTACTTCACGGTTCATATGGATTGCGAGGTTCGGGATCATGAGAAGATCACGGTCAACGTTGATCAGTTTTGTTGTGAGACGGTTGCCGTCTTTTACGATAATGCGTCCTGCAACGGAGAGAGGTCTGTCGAACCACGGTGCGCAGAGCATTCCGCCGTACTTCTCAACATTTAATTTTACATACTGGTTCTCGATGTTCATCTCAGAAGACTCTTTGATCTTTAAGGTCGGGGAGTCGCTGTGGCTTGCCGCGATATGGAAGCCGGAATAATCCTTGCGGGATACCTTGAATGCGATGATCGCGGACTGGTTGCGGGTTACGAAATACTTTCCGCCCTCAGCAAGATTCCAGGTATTGCCCTCAGCGAGGCGCTCGAAGCCTGCCTCGGTCAGGTAGTTTGCCAGTTCATGAACAGCATGGAAACCGGTCGGACTCTTTTTGATAAAGGAAAATAATTCTTCATTCAGATTCTGAATCATGTTTTTGTTACTCCTTTCGATAAATAACCCCTGTAAGTCATACTACATTATATAAAAAAAATGCAGATCAGGCAAGCTCGCGCTATGATGTGCGCAAGTGTTAAAATATGATTTCTGTTATAATTCTGACGTTTTTCTGAAATTTACGAAAAAGGTCTGGAAGAGGTACCTTTATTCTCAGTTTCATGTTAAAATATGGGCATGAGTAGCTGCGAAGGTATGGAACAGTTACAAATACGATCAATATGGTGAGAAGATCACTGGGAAAAGAGGGGAACTTATGGATTGGAAGAAGATCAGACAGGCAGTCCGCACGGTGCTGGCGGCTGTATTGATCTGCGCTGCATCGGTGGGAATCACCGGTGATCCGGCATATGCGGCGGATATGGGCGCAGTTTACGGAATTTATGAGCATGGAACCGGTTGGAGTGGGTATCATGGTGACAGCAAAACAGCGCGTGCTGGAACCGGAAGCTATGTGACGGCGATCCGCGCCAGCCTTCAGGGACAACCTGAGGGAATGAGCGGCACGCTTTCTTACCAGGTGAACTTAAGCGGAAGCGGATGGCTTTCCTGGCAGGAAAATATGACTCCGAATGGAAGCACCGAGACAGATATGCCGTTAGAAGCGGTCCGCATGGCATTTACCGGACAGCTTGCGGAGAATTATGATGTTTATTACTCTGTATATCAGAATGGCTCCTGGACAACTCTGGTGAAGAACGGGGAGACTGCGGGAACCGAAGGACAGGGACTCCGTGTGGATGGTCTCTGGGTAACGGTGACGGGAAAAGGTGCGGAGGTACCGGAAGGCCCGAATGGAAAGAGCGTTGACCCGACAAGACCGATGGTTGCCCTGACCTTTGATGACGGTCCGTCGAAGTATACGCCCCGGATCCTGGATTCCCTGGAAGCGAACGGCGGAAGAGCCACATTCTTCATGGTGGGCAACCGAGTTGCGTCCTATGCGTCTACCGTAAAGCGCATGGCGGATCTCGGATGCGAGACAGACAGCCATACCTGGGCACATACATATCTGACAGGAATGTCTGAGGGAGAGATATTACAGAGCTTAAATCAGACACGCGATGCCATTGTGGCAGCAGGCGGAAACGCGCCGAAAGGTGTCCGCCCGCCGGGAGGAAAGATCAATGATGCCAGTAAGGCGGTCCTCGCAAAGGCTGGAATGCCGTCCATCATCTGGTCCGTGGATACACTGGACTGGAAGACGAGAAACGCGCAGCACACCATCGACACAGTTCTCAGACAGGTGCAGGATGGAGATATCATCCTGATGCATGATCTCTATGAGCAGAGCGTCATTGCGGCAGAGACGCTGATTCCTGAACTCACGAGAAGAGGTTACCAGCTCGTGACAGTCAGCGAGATGGCAGAGCTCCGCGGTGGTATGGCGGCAGGACAGTCTTATGGACATTTCCGCTAAGAATAAAAAATATTGCAGTATGAAGCAAAATGTGATATTCTGTTAACGAACAAATAAATATCGTTCTTCGGGGCGGGGTGCGATTCCCCACCGGCGGTATAGTCCGCGACCTGCGAAAGCAGCTGATTTGGTGAGATTCCAAAACCGACAGTATAGTCTGGATGAGAGAAGAAATTGTATGACAGGAGTAGTTCATTCAAGCCCCGGACTTTTTCAATGGTCCGGGGTCTTTTTATTTACATGGACAGGGAATCATCCCCACGAGTCCGTGTGAGCCGGCAATCCTGCACAGCAATTCCTTGTAACAGAAGAACAACAAGTACAAGGAGGAACATTATGAACCAGAACAAAGTATTAAGTGTCAGAAATCTCGTGCTGATCGCCATGTTCAGCGCACTCGCAGCCGTATTGGAGACGATCCAGGTGGCGGTTCCGTTTGCACCGCCGTTTTACAAGCTGGACTTCGCGGAGCTCCCGGTACTGATCGGCGGCTTTGCCATGGGACCAGCCCAGGCAGCTCTGATCGCGATCGTTAAGAACCTCTTAAAGCTGCTCTTAAACGGAACAAGCACTTACTATGTCGGCGAGCTCGGAAACATCATTGGAAGCTGCATGTTCTCCGTACCGGCTGCCCTGATCTACCGCAGACATAAAACGAAAAAGACCGCTATGGTCGCTCTCGCTGCCGGTGTCATCTGTGCTATCGTCGGCGCTGTATTCGTAAACTGCGCGATCACACTTCCGTTCTACGCAAAAGTTGCTTTCGGCGGAATCGAGAACATCATCGCAATGGGAACAAAGATCAACCCGGCAGTTACAAACCTGTATACATTCGCGATCTTCATGATCGTTCCGTTCAACCTTGTAAAATGCGGACTGAACGCGATCGTAACAGCACTTGTATATAAGCATGTCAGCGTGATCATCCATGCAGGGGTTCACAGAGAAAAGAAAACTGAAAATACGGCGGCATAACACCTGAAATGGGAGATTCCCCCGGGATAGAGACGGCGAAAGCCGTGTCTGCCTCGGGGGACTTACAATTTATGTGAGAAGTGAGCAAAAGCCTGCGCAGGCACAAAAGTGAGCGCTGGCAGGTGGCAGCAGTACTTGACGGATAACGACCGAAATGAGATAGTGAAGCGGCAATGACTTAAGAAACGGAGAAAATAAAATGGTAAGATATTATAATGAACTGACAAGACTGGAAATGGAACAGGTCGACAAGGACGAGACGGTGGTCATGATCCCGGTGGGAGCGTTGGAACAGCACGGAAACCAGTGTCCGCTGGGTACAGACGAGATCATCGCGGAGGGAACGGCGAGACGGATCAAAGAGGCCTTAGACCGGGAGATCCCGGACTATCCGATGCTGATCTTTCCGCTGATCCCGGTGGGACTCAGCACGGAACATGTGAACTTCTGCGGTTCTGTCACCTTAAAGCCGGATACCTTTTATCATGTTCTCTACGACATCTGCAAAAGCCTGGCGCATCACGGATTCAGGAAGATCGCAATCTTGAACTGCCACGGCGGAAACTCCCCGATCATCCAGGTCTTAAGCAGGGAGGTAAGAAGTGAGCTCGGAATCGCCGTATTTATCATCAACTGTGGCGCATTCTTCGGAAACCAGGCGGTAAAAGACACTGTGACACCTGGAAATATCTGGGATTTCCACGGCGGTGAGATGGAGACATCCATGGTTCTCGCGGAGCGCCCGGAGACAGTAAAGCTGGAGACCTCCGAGGCGGGAATCCCGAGAAAGTTCATGGGAAACAAGACATTCACCGTATATGGCCCGATCACTCTTGGCTGGGTTTCAGAAGAGTGGGAGACCGAGGACGGAAAGCCCATCGGAATCGGCGGCGATCCAAGCGGGGCGACGGCGGAGAAGGGCAACCAGATCTACGACAGCTTTGTGGAGTCGATCCTTTCAGGGCTGAAAGAGATCAGAAAGTGGAAAGACTAAGGCACTGTTTCAGGAAATAGTAAAAAGTGCTGAGAAACCGGTGGACAGATCATTATTACAGCAATATTAAGAAGAACAGAAAAATTGAAATGAATGGAAACGATGCCGGAAAAGCCTGTAAATCCGCCGGAAATCTGTTGCAACCATAACTTTCATGTGCTAAACTGAATACGCAATTGAACAAAGTAAGGTGCTGCGGTTTTATGCAGCACCTTTATCATTACGCGGCAGGCCACAGCGATACCGCCGCATGAGCGTAAAAATGGGAAACCGTATAGAAGAAACACAGGTTTTCTGGACATTTGAGTAATAGAATCGAGAGTGCAGAACATGAATACAAAAGTAGTTCGTATCAAAGAGGAAGAGAAGACAAGAGAGACGCTGGAAAAGAATCCAGGGCTTTTAGAGGCGGCTGAGATCTTGAAAAACGGCGGTCTCGTGGCGTTCCCGACGGAGACCGTTTACGGCCTTGGTGCCAACGCGTTGAATGAGGAAGCGGCAAAGAAGATCTACGCGGCAAAAGGACGTCCGTCCGACAACCCGCTGATCGCCCATATTTCCTGTATGGAAGAACTTCCGGCGATCGTGAAGGAGATCCCGGAGGCGGGCCGGAAACTGGCTGAAAAGTACTGGCCGGGTCCGCTGACCATGATCTTCCCGAAAAAGGACATCGTACCTTACGGAACCACCGGCGGTCTTGATACCGTTGCGGTCCGCATGCCGGTGGATCCGGTAGCAAATTGCCTGATCCATCTCGCTGGTGTTCCGATCGCGGCACCGAGTGCCAACACTTCCGGAAGACCGAGCCCGACAAAGGCGGAACATGTCATCGAGGACATGGACGGAAAGATCGAGATGATCATCGACGGCGGCGCTGTGGGAATCGGCGTGGAATCCACTATCGTGGATGTATCCGGCGAGATCCCGACACTTCTCCGCCCGGGCGCGATCACCATTGAGATGCTGCGTGAGACGTTGGGCCAGGTGGATATCGATCCAGTGATCTTAGGACCGGTCGGCGGCGATATCAAGCCGAAGGCGCCGGGAATGAAGTACCGCCATTATGCCCCGAAGGCGGACATGACACTGGTGGAAGGCGACATGGACAAGGTCGTTGCCTACATCAATGAGCAGACAAAGAAAGCGGAAGCAGAGGGAAAGAAAGTCGGCATCATCTGCACCGAGGAGAGTCAGGACATGTACCAGGGCGGAAACCTCGAGGTGATCGGAAGCCGGGAACACGAGGAGACGGTGGCCCACAACTTGTTTGCAGTTCTGCGTGATTTCGATGCCAGAAAGGTTGACTGCATTTTCTCCGAGAGCTTTTCCAAAGACCAGCTCGGCCAGGCGATCATGAACCGCCTGTGCAAGGCAGCCGGATATCATATTGTGAACATATAAAATTGCTGGAAGGCCTGCGCTTGCTGCGGTGGCTGCAGTAAAGGCAAAAGTACAATCAATTAAAATGAGAAATGGATTTTACCCGTAACTGTGAGAGCGTTGGGCAGTTACATATATGAAATGGAGGACGATCTATGTCAGAAAAGAGAAACGGATACATTACCTGGGACGAGTATTTCATGGGAGTTGCAAAGCTTTCTGCCATGCGCTCCAAGGATCCGAACACACAGGTCGGCGCGTGCATCGTGAGCGAGGACAACAAGATCCTGTCCATGGGCTATAACGGATTCCCGAAGGGCTGTTCCGACGACGAGTTCCCGTGGGATAAGATAGACGAGGATCCGTATAATAGAAAATATTTCTATGTGACACACAGTGAGTTGAACGCGATCTTAAACTACCGCGGCGGCAGTCTGGAAGGCAGCAAGCTCTATGTAACACTGTTCCCGTGCAACGAGTGCGCGAAGGCGATCATCCAGGCGGGCATCCAGACCATCGTCTACGAGAGCGATAAGTACGCGAACGACGCGTCCACACGGGCATCCAAGAGAATGCTGAATGCGGCGGGTGTGCGCTATTACCAGTACAACCCGACAGGCCGTAAGATCGAGTACCGGGTATAACGGAGGAACGAATGAAATTTTTGCTGGCGGCGATCAACGCCAAATATATCCACTCGAATCCGGGTGTCTACAGTCTGCGCGCCTTTGCTAGGACGAAGATCCCGTGGGCGGATATCGAGATCGGAGAATACACCATCAATCACCAGATGGACTTAATTTTACAGGATATCTACAGGAGAAAGCCGGATTTTATCGGCTTTTCCTGTTATATATGGAATATTTCCTACATCATGGAGATCGTCCGTGACGTGAAGAAAGTATTGCCGGAGGTGGAGATCTGGCTCGGCGGACCGGAAGTGTCCTATGACGCGAAAAAAGTGCTGACCAGGGAGCCGGATGTCTGCGGCGTGATGCGCGGGGAAGGCGAGCTGACGTTTACGGAGCTTGTGCGGGCGTATCTGAAAAGGGAAGAACTGTGTGCAGCAAGCTTAGACTTAGATCACATTCCGGGAATTACCTACCGCGCTGAGAGCGGCGAGGTCGTGGAACGTGGTCCCCAGCGCCTTCTGAGCCTGGATGAGATCCCGTTCTACTATGACGATATGGCTGGATTCGAGAACAGGATCGTCTACTACGAGAGCAGCCGCGGCTGCCCGTTCTCCTGCAGCTACTGCCTGTCTTCCATTGATAAAACCGTGCGTTTCCGGAGTCTGGACCTGGTACTCCCGGAACTGCAGTTTTTCCTGGACCACAAGGTTCCACAGGTCAAGTTTGTGGACAGAACCTTCAACTGTAAGCGGGATCACACGTTAGGAATCTGGCGTTATCTCGTGGAACATGACAATGGGATCACAAACTTCCATTTCGAGGTCTCCGCGGATATCTTCGATGAGGAGGAACTGGAACTTATCGGAAAGATGCGCCCGGGGCTGATTCAGCTTGAGATCGGTGTCCAGTCCACAAACCCGGATACGATCAAGGAAATCCACAGACACATGGACCTTGTGAAACTAAAACAGGCGGTGGACCGGGTCTACGATTACCGGAACACCCATCAGCACCTGGATCTGATCGCGGGACTTCCCTATGAGAATTATGAGTCTTTCATGCGCTCCTTCGACGATGTCTACCGGATGCGTCCGGACCAGCTTCAGATGGGATTCTTAAAAGTATTGAAGGGCTCTTACATGGAAGAGCAGGTCGCGGCATATGATCTGAAATACCGGGGAATTCCGCCATACGAAGTCCTTTCCACGAAGTGGCTGCCCTACAGCGATGTGATCCGGCTGAAGGGCGTGGAGGACATGGTGGAGGTCTACTACAACAGCGGACAGTTCCCGGCAACCATGAAACTGCTGGAAAAGAAATTTGCGCGGCCGTCGGAAATTTTTACGAGTCTGGCGGAATATTATGAGAAGAACGGACTGACAGGGATCAGTCACAGCAGGCTGGCAAGGTATGAGATCCTTTATAGATTTTTAGAGGAAAAAGAGGTTAAAGTGGAACAGAGCACGCCTGCGGCAGAAGAACCGGCAGGAATGGAGCAGAAAACCGGCGTGATAGCTGCAGAAACAGCAGTAAAACTGACACTAGCTGACTTCCGCGACAGCCTGATGTACGACCTCTATGTCCGCGAAAATATCAAGAGCCGCCCGTCCTTTGCCAGTGACCAGTCCCCATACAAGAAAGAAGTGCGGGAATTCTTCATGGCGGAGGAAGAGAGTCCTCAGTGGCTTACGGACTATGCGGGATTTGATTCGAAGCAGATGGCGAAAATGGCTCATCTGGAACATATGGAAGATGGAACGTTTGTATTGTTTGATTATAAAAATCGGGATCCGTTGTCAGGAAACGCCAGAGCAGTCCGCTTCCGGTATGACCGGAAGGGAAGCCGGATGGTGCCAGCAAAACGAGCACGGATATGAAGAAAATTGTGCAGATATGTGATGATGCAGTGAAAGTAAAGATGGAGAACAGACATGGCAGATGAAATGATAAATTCTTATGTCGCCCTGGATCTTGAGACGACGGGCATCGGTGCCCGTCACGAAAAGATCACGGAGATCGGCATGGTGAAGGTGATCGACGGTGAGACGACGGACACTTACCACACTATGGTAAATCCGCACCGGGAGATCCCGAAGCGGATCGTGGAGCTGACGGGGATCACTGATGATATGGTGAAGGATGCACCGGGAATCGAGGAGATCCTGGATGAGGTCCTGGCCTTCACCGAAGACCTCCCGCTTCTCGGCCACCAGATCATTTTTGACTACGGCTTCCTCGTACAGGCCGCAGTGAACCAGAAACGGAAATTCGAGAAATACGGGGTCGATACACTGAAACTCTGCCGGTATCTGATGCCGGGGGAGGAAAAGAAGAATCTGAGTGCCGCCTGCGCGTACTTTGAGGTTACCCAGGATACGGCACACCGGGCACTTTCCGATGCCTATGCCGCCCACAATCTATACCAGGAACTGAAAAAAAGGTTTGGCAAAGAACGTCCGGAACTCTTCACTGCCAAAATGCTCCAATATAAGGCAAAAAAGGAACGGACGGCGTCGAAAAGGCAAAAAGAACACTTGCAGGATTTACTAAAATATCATAGAATAGACATAACTGTCGAGATCGATCACATGTCCGGAAATGAGATATCCCGGATGATCGACAAGATTATTTTCCAGTATGGAAGAATCCCGGAAAATGCGAAAAAACAGGGATAGTTTTCCGGAACCCTGAGAAAATGAATATTAGTGAATATAGTTCGGAATGAGTTACAGCATATGGCAGCCAGGACTTTTTGATCTGGAATGCGGAACATCAGTAAAATCTGATGCAGTTTGCTCAGGGCATGGGCTGTAACCGGAATGGAAAGCAAGAAGAGGTGAATGTTGTGTTTAACATGAATAATAAAAAGACAAGAAAGATTTTCTCTACCATCGTAATCGTATTAGTTGTACTCGCAATGGTAGTGCCGATGGTCCTCGGCTCCCTTCTTTCTATTTTTTAATCGTGACGGGCTGAAGCCCCAAAATCTATCAGGCATCAGGAAGATATCAGTGAGGAGAAAAGAATGAAGAAAAATGTGTGGATCGCAGGCATGACGGCGATTTTAAGCGCCGGACTTGTTTGGCTTGCCCCGGTTTTCACACTGGCAGATGAACGGATCCCGGACGGGGTCTCTGTTGGAGCCGTCAGTCTTTCCGGACTTACGGAAGAGGAAGCCGAAAAGCAGATTGAGAGTTATGTAAATGAAAAATTAAATCAGGATATCACGCTTGTGGTAAACGGCGCGGAGGCGAAGTCCGACGCGCAGACCCTTGGCGTCGCCTGGGATAACCAGGATGAGGTAGCTGAGGCCATTCAGGGGACGGAGCTCAAGGGAAACCTTGTAAAGCGGTATATGAAAAAGAAAGACCTGGAGGTAAATCCGGTGAAGATCGAGCTGGATCTCTCCGTGGACCAGGATAAGGTATCTTCCTTTGTATCCGAGAAATGCGGTTCCGCGGTGGCGGGTGCCGTTGACGCGACGATCACAAGAAAAGACGGAAAATTTGAGATCACTCCTTCAAAAGAAGGTCTGGCTGTCGATATGGATGCGACAAAAGCGGCTCTCAACGAGGCGTTAAACAGCGAAAATACGGATGCGATCCGGGTGGAGGCGTCTGTGACCGTTAAAAAGCCGAAGGTGACAGAGGAAGATCTCGCGACGATCAAGGATGTTCTCGGAACATTCTCCACCAGCTTTGCGACAAGCGGTGCGTCCCGTTCCACAAACCTTGCGGTGGGTGCAGGAAAGATCAACGGACATGTGCTGATGCCGGGCGAAGTGCTCTCCGGATATGAGTGCATGCATCCGTTTACACTGGAAAATGGATACAAGACGGCAACTGCTTACGAAAATGGCAAGTCCGTTGACAGCATTGGAGGCGGTGTCTGCCAGATCTCAACGACACTCTACAACGCGTCCTTATATGCGGAGCTTGAGATCGTCCAGAGACAGAACCACTCCATGTCCGTCAGCTATGTAAAGCCGTCCATGGACGCGGCGATCGCCGGAACTTATAAAGACCTTAAGGTAAAGAACCCATATGATACTCCGATCTACGTCGAGGGCTATACCAAGGGAAAGACCCTGACCTTTACGATCTACGGAAAAGAGACGAGACCGTCGAACAGGACTCTGGCATTTGAGTCTGAGACGCTTTCCACGACACCGTCCCCTACCCAGGAGATCCAGGACCCGAGTCTCCCGGCAGGCCAGCGCGTGAAGGTGGAATCCGGACATACGGGATTAAAATCGAAATTATATAAGTGCGTCTATGTAGATGGACAGTTACAGGAACGCACTTTATTGAATTCTGACACATACAACGCGTCAAAGACTGTTTACCGCGTAGGTACAGGAGTCGCGGCTCCGGCAGAGACAACACCTGTGGCCCCGGCAGCACCTGCGGAAACGGAAGCTGCGGCCCCGGCAGAGACAGCAGCGCCGGAGACACAGGCGCCTGAAACCGCGGCCCCGGAGACAGCCGGACCGCAGCCGGGCGAGAACTACGGCCCG
The DNA here is from genome assembly GCF_003435535.1 of Desulfotomaculum sp. OF05-3. Lineage (NCBI taxonomy): Bacteria > Bacillati > Bacillota > Clostridia > Eubacteriales > Desulfotomaculaceae > Desulfotomaculum > Desulfotomaculum sp. OF05-3. The sequence goes on from NZ_QWGO01000002.1 coordinate 53,907, forward strand.
GGAATGAGTGCCCAGGCGGGAGAGAACGCGGCTTAGGCCGCATAGAAAAGAGACCGGAATCATGAGAAAAATTGAGCGCGAACCCAACGGAGCTGGGATCTTTAAGCCGGGACAGGATCTGGTAGTTGCAGGAACTGTCGGAAAAAACGGTGTGAAGGCGGCTCTGTCGGCAAAAGAAAAAGAGATATCAGCCCGATTCCCGGAGTGGTTTGTCAAACGGATCCGGGAGCAGGCAGATAAAAAATCAGAGCTGACTCCGGAGATGCTGAACGCCTGCGGTGCAGGAGAATGGGAAGAGATTTCGGAGGGCGGCATACTGGCCGCCCTTTGGGCCATATCGGGAGCTTACGAGCAGGGGATTTCCTTTGAACTGAGGAAGATCCCGGTGGCTCAGGAGACGATTGAGATCTGTGAACTCTTTGACCTGAATCCGTACAGACTTTCATCGGGGGAATGTCTCCTGATGGCAGTGGAAAACGGCGGGGATGCCGTGAAGCTCCTGAGTGAAGCCGGAATCCCGTCTGCAGTGATCGGTAAAGTCGAAAAAGGGATCGCCAGAAAAATGGTCGGGATCGGAACGACCGGATTTCTGGAACGACCGGCACCAGATGAGATCCGGAAGCTTACGGATGCAGCTTCTGGAAAAGAATGATAGATGCAATGAGGAGGAACAATTATGCGTGAAAAAATTTTGGCGATCATTGAAAAGAACAGCCGAATTGATTTAAAGGATCTGGCCGCCCTTCTGGGTGAGAGTGAAGCAGCCGTCGCGAATGAGATCGCGGAGATGGAAAAGGAGAACATTATCTGCGGTTATCACACGATGATCAACTGGGATAACACAGGTGATGAGAAAGTGATCGCTCTGATCGAGGTGAAGGTAACCCCGCAGAGAGGAATGGGCTTTGATAAGATCGCGGAGCGCATCTACCAGTACAGTGAGGTGACTTCTGTATATCTGATGTCCGGCGCCTTTGATTTTACCGTGATCATTGAGGGCAAAACGATGAGAGAGGTCGCGCAGTTCGTATCGGAGAAGCTGTCACCGATGGATTCGGTCCTCAGCACAGCGACACACTTTGTCCTCAAGAAGTATAAAGATCATGGAACAGTTATGTGCGGTAAGGCAGAAGATGAAAGGATGATGATTACACCGTGAGAAACCCATTATCAGATAAAATCGTATCGATCCAGCCATCCGGAATCCGTAAATTTTTCGACATTGTGAGCGAGATGAAGGACGCGATCTCCCTTGGTGTCGGTGAGCCGGATTTTGATACTCCGTGGCACATCCGGGACGAGGGAATCTACTCTCTGGAAAAGGGACGGACTTTTTATACCTCAAATGCAGGTTTAAAGGAATTAAAGATCGAGATCTGTAATTATTTAAAGAGACGTTTTGATGTAGAGTATGATTATAATAAGGAAGTTATGGTCACGGTCGGCGGCAGTGAAGCCATCGATATTGCTCTCCGTGCCATGTTAAATCCGGGGGATGAGGTTCTGATCCCTCAGCCGAGCTATGTTTCCTACACTCCGTGTACGGTTCTGGCTGACGGTGTGCCGGTTACGATCCAGCTCGAAGAAAAAGATAAATTCCGTCTTACAAAGGAAAAACTACTCGAGAAGATCACACCGAAAACGAAGGTTCTGATCCTTCCGTTCCCCAATAACCCAACCGGATCCATCATGGAGCCGGAGGATCTGGCGGAGATCGCGAAGATCTGTATCGAAAAAGACCTGTTTGTTATCTCCGACGAGATCTATTCAGAGCTTACTTATAAGGGACAGCACTGTACGATCGCCGCATTCCCGGGAATGAAGGAGCGCACCGTTCTGATCAACGGCTTTTCAAAATCCTACGCGATGACCGGATGGCGTCTTGGATATGCGTGTGCGCCGGAGCTGATCCTGAAGCAGATGTTAAAGATCCACCAGTTTGCGATCATGTGTGCACCGACGACAAGCCAGTATGCTGCGGTCGAGGCATTAAAAAACGGAGACAAAGATGTAGCTGAGATGCGGAGCGCATACGACCAGAGAAGACGTTATCTCGTGAAGGCACTCCGTGATATGGGCTTTGACTGTTATGAACCGCAGGGCGCATTCTATGTGTTCCCGAGCATCAAGAAGTTCGGAATGACCTCTGATGAGTTTGCGTTAAAGCTGCTGGAGGAGGAGAAGGTTGCCGTTGTTCCGGGTACCGCATTCGGTGACTGCGGCGAGGGATATTTAAGAATTTCCTATGCATACTCCTTAAATGATCTGAAACGTGCCCTCGAGAGAATGGAGCGGTTCGTGAAGAGACATCTGAATGATGCGAAATAAATGGATGCTGTGATTGTGCGCTGAGCGGACGGTCATGTAAAATACAGTTCCCCGGCTTGATCATGAAGGTGGTCGGGCCGGGGTTTTATATGTCTGCACCTTATATTTCGTGAGAAAATCCGGATTGCTGACATTAGTTCTGAGTGATCGTGGAAAGCGGAAAGCGGCAGACATGACAGGAGAAGATCAACAATGAATATCGTATTATACGAGCCGGAAATGCCGGCCAATACAGGAAATATCGGGCGCACCTGTGTGGCGACGAACACGAAGCTGCACCTGATCGAGCCGCTGGGATTTAAGCTCAGCGAGAAGCATTTAGTCCGGGCAGGGCTGGATTACTGGGATAAGCTGGACGTAACAGTGTACAGCGATTATCAGGATTTTTTAAAGAGAAATCCGGGGGCGAAGATCTATATGGCGACCACGAAGGGCGAGCATGTATACACGGACGTTCCTTATGACCCGGATGTCTACATCATGTTCGGGCCGGAGAGCCGTGGGATTCCGGAGGAGATCCTGATTGAAAACCGTGAAAACTGCATCCGGATCCCGATGTGGGGCGATATCCGGTCACTGAATCTCTCGAATTCAGTTGCGATCGTGCTCTATGAGGCGTTACGGCAGAACGGATTTGAGAAGATGACGATGGAAGGACATCTGCATCATTTACACTGGAAAGAATAATTGAAAAATTAAAAAATGATAGAGCGCTTATTGTATACAAGATACGAAGCTGTTCCGCCGTGGATTTCCGGCATGTTTTTGAGACAACTGTGGAAGAGATAAGCGTTTTATAAAAAGGGGAAAGCGAGAAAACAACTATGATGAACGAAAAATGGGAAGAACAGTTCCGTGAACAGATCCATGAATTTGTTGGAACGATCGAGAAGTTCGATAAGGGAGAGATCGACCGTAAGGCATACAAGGGAATCTCCGGTGGATTCGGAAGCTATGCACAGCATGATCCGTCAAAGCACATGCTGCGTCTCAGAATGGCAGGCGGGAACCTGACGGAAAAACGTCTGGAGTTTCTTACCGAGGCAGTGAAAGATTACGGTGTGGAGCTTATGAAGCTCACTACATGTGAGACCGTGCAGCTCCACAACCTGAAAGCAGAGCAGGTTCCGGTCCTCATGGAGAAAGCCATCGCGAGTGAGATTTACAGCAGAGGCGGCGGTGGAGACAATCCGAGAAATATCATGATGAGTCCTCTCTCCGGCGTGCAGAAAGGTGAGGCATTCGATGTAAAACCGTATGCGGAGGCAGCGGCAGAGTACCTGCTCTCTATTGCTGGCGAGATCCACATGCCGAGAAAGTTAAAAGTAGCCTTCAGCAACGGTGCGGATGATTCCGTACACAGCGCCTTCCGCGATATGGGATTTATGGCAAACCCGGATGGAACCTTTACACTTCGCATCGCGGGCGGACTCGGCGGCGGCTATAAGATGGGAATCCTTGTGGATGAACATGTCCAGACGACGGAGATCCTTTCCTACATCCGTGCCATGATCGAGACATTCTGCCAGCATGGAAATTATGAGAACCGCGCGAAAGCCCGCACCCGCTTTATGCAGGAGACTATGGGCGTTGACGGTTTAAAGGCAGCGTTCCTTGAGAATGTGGCAAAGGTAAAAGAAAAAGGCGGTCTTGACCTTCATGTGGAAGCAAAGCCGGTAACAAAGAAAGGCAGCGGCGAGATTTCCGGAAAGCGTGTAGTCGCACAGAAACAGCCGGGACTCTATGCGGTGGCATACCACCCGATTGGTGGATGTCTTCCGGCAGGAAAACCTGCGGAGCTTCTTACTCTTGTAAGAGAGATCCCGGACGCAGAGTGCCGGATCGCTCCGTATGAGACGATCTACATCATCAACCTCACTGCTGACGAGGCGAAGAAAGTCCTTGAAGCGACAAACGACGGCGCTCAGAGCACTTTTGAGAACAGTGTAGCCTGTATCGGTGCTGCAATCTGCCAGCAGGGTGTAAGAGACAGTCAGGCGGCGCTCAGAGCGGCTGTGGAGGCAGTCCGTGAGGCCGGGATCCCGGACGGAGCGCTTCCGAGGATCTGTATTTCCGGATGCCCGTCCAGCTGTTCCGGACACCAGGCGGCAGCCATCGGTTTCCAGGGAGCGGCAAAGTCTGTTGACGGAAAGCCGGAGTCCGCGTTTAAGATGTTTGTAGGCGGAAGCGATAAGCTGGGTGCCGCAAAGTTCGGCGAGGCCGGAGCTGTGATCTTAGAGCGCGATCTGCCGAAATTCTTCGTGGACCTTGGAAAAGCCGTTGCCAGCCGGAACATGAACTGGGAGACATGGATCGTGGGGCATGAGGATGAATTTAAGGCGATTGTGGAAAAGTACGCTTAAGAGGAAATCATACGTGGAAAAGTGGGAAAATCCGAGAATGAAAGTAAGCAGCAGAGGCAGCGAAAGCTTTCGTTCAGAGCCCGAATTCATATAAGTAAAAGAGGGCTTTTTAAGAAAGTACGTAACTATTCAGTACCTTCATAGTTACGTGCAAAAATCCATTCCAGATCAGCTTCGCTGATGGGATTTTTGCTTTCCAGCCTATGTTTTCTTACGGTCAGCGCAGCAAGTGCGCAGACCTACTGAACAGTTACGAAAGTACTTCATATTTGAATAACAACATAAAAACGGTCGACAGCGAAAAAACTGTCGGCCGTTTTTTTACATCTCAATCAACTGAAACTCCACCTGTCTGGCCCGCAGCATCTGTGCTTCCCGGCGATGGCATGTGAAAATAATGATCTGGCCGCCATAGGCGGAGGCGAGCCATTCCAGTGCCGTCTTCAGGCGCTCATCATCATACTGTGTAAAGCTGTCATCGAAGATCAGCGGGAAGCCGGAGCCGGATCCCTGGAGAAGCTTTGCGGCGGCGAGACGCAGGGCGAGATAGACCTGGTCCATGGTTCCGCTGCTGACGTTCTCGAGGGGAACCAGCTTTGTCTTCGTGTTTAAGAAGACATTCAGATTCTCGTCGATGCTCATGCTGTCATAGATCCCGCCGGTGATTCCGGTAATGTACTGGGACGCTTCTTTATTCAGGTAGAGTCCGAAGGAATCACGGATCGAGGAGGAGAGATCTGCCATAGTCTCCTGGGCAAGATCGATGGCGACGATCTCATCGTGGATCCTGTCGTTTTCCGCCAGTGTCCGCTTCAATGCCTTCGCCTTATTTTTACAGTTGCTCAAATGCTCTAATTTCTTCTCAAGCTCCCACTGGGTCCGCTGCTGTTTCTCGATCATCTCGCTGCAGCCGGCCTGTTTCGTCTGGAGATTGCTTAAATCTTCTAAGAACTTCCTGATCTCTGCCTCAGACTGGGTAACCATATCGCAGAGCTTTGAGAATTCGCCCATTCTCGCCCGGAACGCGTTCATGGCATCCTCAGACACTGCGGAATCTCCGAGATGTCTCGCGAGAAGCGCGCCAAGTTCAGAGGAAGTATTGTCGAACAATCTGTGGTATTCTTTATCTTTCTGGAGGATGAACAGGGAGATGATAAAGAAGATCACAGCCGCCGTGGCTGCCGCGCCACAGACCGGAAGATAGGCGGTGAGGTTGAAATATCCAAGTGTCGCTGCAGCCCCCAGTCCTGCGACTCCGAGAACCGCTGTGAGACCGGAAAGAACCTTCCTGGACTTCTTGTTACACTCCCCATTCAGAGTATTATATTCGCTGTAAAGCCTCTCCGCGTCGGAAGACATGGCATCCACGGATGCCCGGTCTGTAAAGCCGTTGTCAGACAGCACCTTTTTCCCATTTGCCAGTTTCTCGTCCAGATCCTTTTTCTGTGTCTGGGTGTTGTCGATCAGGCCCTTGACCTGGGTCCGCATATTCTGGTAGGCGGCGAGCTGGTTCTCGTACTCCGGACCGGCGATCTCCGCCTCCACATTCCGGATCTCCGCGAGAAGAGAGGTAAACTCCCGGCTCGCCTCTGGGATCAGACCCGCCTCGAGGGAACGTTTCTGGTTTCTCAAAAACGCAGTCGCTTTTGTGATATTTAAGGAAATATTGCCGGTGGTGTTCATGTTGGCAATATAATTCTTTAATTCCGTCACCATCCCGTCTTCGGTGGCACTCTTTAACTGACCAATACTGATGGTGTTGTTGTACATGGTCTCGGTGAGACCGTCAAGCAGGCTGGAGACAAATGCAGGTGTCGCCTCTTCCTCCAGTCCTTTCGTCTCATTGATGATCTTTAAAGACTTATTTTCCTTCCGGAACCGGCGCTCGATGCGGTAGATGGTTCCGTCCTTTTCCAGTCTCAGCCATCCCTCGTAGGTTCCGCTGTTCTCCCAGGGCTCGTACTTTGTATACAGATCATTCTTTGCCGCCCGTCCGCGCCCGCGCTCGATGCCGAAGAGCATGCCGCGGATGAAGGTGTGAAGCGTGGATTTTCCGGCTTCGTTCTTTCCGTAGATAATGTTGATCCCGTCGTTGAAGGAGATGGTCCGGTCATGAAATTTTCCGAAACCGTCGATATGTAATTCGAGTAATCTCATGGCTGGCTCCTTTCATCTTTTGTCATAAGCAGGGCATGAATTCCATAGTACAGGGCTTTCTTCTCCACCGGACTCATATCATCCTTCATGAGTGCCTGGATATAAAAGCCGATCATGTCGCTTGGATGTTCCGCGAACAGTGCGTGGAAATCATACTGTGGCTCCGACTCGTCCAGGATCTCGATAATATTCCACTGACCGGAGAGAAAATCCAGGTCAAAGCTGATATCCGGGTCTCGCATACCGCGGATCCGGAAGCGGTAGATATTGTTGGCACCGCGCTTGCGGATCTCGTCGGCGATGATCTGGGAAAGCTCGGTGTTTGTCGTCTGGGGCGTCACATTGACCACGAGCGGGATATACTGGGCCTGGCAGACTTCCTTAAACTGCAGGGAGGTCACATGTCCGCTGGTGGTGTCGATCTCGCCGATAAAATATCCGTGAGGTCCGGTCTCCGTCATGTCAAGCGGTTCCGGGGAACCGGCGTAGGCCATGCGGTTTTCCAGAAGAATCTCCGGTTTGTGGATATGTCCCAGGGCGATGTAGGAGAACGGGGATGCTGCCAGCGCATTCCGATCAAATGGGACATGTTTCGCGTCACCGCCGTGGAGCATGAGAATTCTGGTGCGTCTCGAGGCCGGCAGGGAAATATTGTCGGCTTTCGCCTCGGTGATCTCGGCCGTGTGGTAGCTGAAGCCGTAGACCTCCGTGTTCAGTTCCTCGAAATAGACGGAAGAGAGGTTCTCGTCCATCAGAAATGTGACGTTCGGCGCCCAGGTGAAGCTCAAGAGGGCGGAACTCTTCCGGATCCGGTCATGGTTCCCGGCGATGATGACAACGCGGGTTCCCGGAATCGTGGAGAACAGGTAGTTGACCTCTTTCAGATCCCGCGCTAAGGGCTGGCGGTGGAATAAGTCACCGGAGATCAGAAGAAGGTCCGCGCGGGAGTCCCTGGCATCTTCGATGATCCGCTGGAACGTCAGACGGATCGCCTGTTCCCGCTTTTTGCCCCAGGGCTTATCGCTGTCCGGGATCATGCCCCAGTGGATATCGGCGGTGTGAATAAATTTCATACATTCCTCCATGGTGTATGGATTGCAGATACACTGCGCTCCAGTATCAAGGTAGTGGACTGTGAAAGTCCGCAAAAACGTGTTTCTCAGGTTACCGCGGCAGTTCGGTCACCAGAGGATTGCTGTCGCGTAAATGTGAAAAGGAGCGCAACAGATCTCTGTGCGCTCCCTTGCGGCTGCCTTGCATCGAAAGGACGCGGCGGGCTGCTGTTTCTTTATAATTCGCAGTTATTAACGGTACGCGGGAACGGAACTACGTCGCGGATATTGCCCATTCCTGTGAGGTACATTACGCAGCGCTCGAAGCCGAGACCGAAACCGGAGTGGCGGACGCTGCCGTATTTTCTCAGATCAAGATAGAAACCGTAGTCTTCCGGCTTTAATCCGAGCTCGTTCATTCGGGCAAGGAGCTTCTCGTAATCGTCCTCACGCTGGCTTCCGCCGATGATCTCGCCGATACCCGGAACGAGACAGTCCACAGCGGCAACGGTCTTTCCGTCCGGATTTAATTTCATGTAGAACGCCTTGATCTCCTTCGGGTAGTCGGTAACAAATACCGGTCTCTTGAAGATCTTCTCAGTCAGATAGCGCTCATGCTCCGTCTGGAGATCGCAGCCCCAGAATACCTTGTAATCGAACTCATCGTTGTGCTCTTCAAGGAGCTTTACAGCCTCTGTGTAGGTAACGTGGCCGAATTCGGAATTTAATACGTTGTTTAAGCGGTCGAGAAGTCCCTTGTCGACGAACTGGTTGAAGAAGTTCATCTCGGATGGAGCGTTCTCGAGAACGTAACGGATGACATACTTTAACATGCCTTCAGCGACAGCCATATTGTCATCGAGATCTGCGAATGCCATTTCCGGCTCGATCATCCAGAACTCGGCAGCATGACGGGTCGTGTTGGAATTCTCAGCACGGAAGGTCGGTCCGAAGGTGTAAACATTGCGGAATGCCATTGCGTAGGTCTCAGCGTTTAACTGTCCGCTTACGGTAAGGCTTGTGTGCTTTCCGAAGAAGTCCTTGCTGTAATCAACTGCGCCGTCCTCAGTCTTCGGAACGTTATCAAGATCGAGAGTCGTTACCTGGAACATCTCACCGGCACCCTCACAGTCACTGGAGGTGATTAGCGGAGTGTGGACATAGACGAAGCCCTGTTCCTGGAAGTACTGATGGATCGCGTAAGCGATCAAGGAACGCACACGGAATACAGCCTGGAATGTATTTGTACGTGCGCGGAGGTGCGGGATCGTACGAAGATATTCGAATGTATGGCGCTTTTTCTGGAGCGGGTAGTCTGCGCTGGAAGCCCCCTCAACGGTAACTTCTGTTGCCTGGATCTCAAACGGCTGCTTTGCCTCCGGTGTTGCAACGAGAGTACCTTTTACGATAATGGAAGCGCCGACGTTTAACTTGGAAACTTCAGCGAAGTTTGCCATTGTATCATGGTAAACGATCTGTAAGGTATCGAAGCTTGTACCATCGTTTAATACGATAAAGCCGAATGCCTTGGAATCACGGATGCTGCGGATCCAACCGCCGACCTGGATCTCCTGGTTTAAATATTTGTCACGCTCTTTAAAGAGCTCTTTCACTGTTGTCAACTGCATGATTTTTCCTTCTCCTTATATCTCTCTTCTTAGATAAATGTGCAATCTGGTATTAGTATAGCGTATTTTTTATGGGGATTCAAGGTGAAATGGGCATAACACGGGGGTTTTCGGGAGTTTTTTAAAGGCCTCCCGGGCAGAAATTACAGAGTCCATCAAGATTTGTAAGTAAAATAGGGATAGAAAAATATATTTTTATAGAAAAATTCCGGAATATCGACTATAATAATAATAAAATAGCATACGGGAGGGCAAACGAATGAATATTTATGATCGGATCAAGACTATGAGCGATGAGATGGCGGGTGACCTTACAGCGCAGAGACGTGACTTTCATAAGTACGCGGAGCCGGGCTGGTTCGAGATGAGGACGTCGTCCATTATTGCTCGGAAACTGACAGAGCTCGGATATGAAGTGCTTGTCGGAGATCAGGTCTGCAAAAAGGATTCCAGAATGGGCGTTCCGTCTGAGGAAAAGTTAGAGGAACAGTATGAGCGTGCCATTGCTCAGGGAGCGGATCCGGAGTTTGTTAAGTACACAAAGGGAGGAATGACCGGCGTGATCGGAATCCTGCGCTGCGGCGAGGGCCCGACGGTTGCCATGCGGTTTGATATCGATGCCCTCGGCGTATTCGAGGAACATGATCCGAGCCACAGACCGGCGAAGGAGGGATTTAACTCCGTAAATGAAGGCTTCATGCATGCCTGCGGACATGACGGACATGCCACCATCGGTCTCGGTGTGGCGAAAGTTCTGATGTCTATAAAGGACCAGCTTCACGGAACAGTAAAGCTGATCTTCCAGCCGGCGGAAGAGGGCGTCCGCGGCGCGAAATCCATCGTTGATAACGGACACCTTGACGGTGTGGATTACCTGATCGGCTCTCATGTGACAAATAAGAAAGAGGATGATCCGGCAGTGGTAATTCCGGGAAGCTATGGCTCTCTCGCAACGACAAAATATGATGTGATCTTCCACGGAAAATCTGCCCATGCGGGCGGATCACCGGAGGTTGGACGGAATGTCATGCTGGCAGTCGGAACGGCGATCTTAAACCTTTATGCGATCCCGCGTCACTCCGGCGGCGTGTCCAGAGTAAATGTGGGAACCGTTGTCGCCGGAAGCGGACGGAATGTTATCGCGGACGAGGCGAAGATGGAGATCGAGGTCCGCGGTGAGACCACCGAGATCAACGAGTACATGAAAAATTACGCAGTGAACATTATCGAGAGCGCGGCAAAAATGCACGGATGCACCTGTGAGATGAAGCTTATGGGCGCGGCAAACTCCCTGGCGAGCAGTGAGGCGCTGATGGAGCGGGTGAAGAGAGTCTGCGAGGAAGATCTCCATCTGCCGGTTGCGAAGGAAATGAGCAGCAAAAACGGCGGCAGCGAGGATGTCTCCTATATGATGAACCGCGTCCAGGAACAGGGCGGACAGGCGACCTTCATGCGCGTCCTCACCCACGAAGCCGGCCCGGGTCACAGCCGTATCTTCGATATCGACGAGCAGGTTCTTCCGAATGCGGTGAAGATCTTCTGCGGTGTGGTTTATGACATTATGCACTAATGGGTGAGAAGTGCATGCGATAAAAAGCGACAGATAAAAAGAGCTCCGGCCAATTTGCCGGAGCTCTTTTCATAAATGCGAGAAGGCACTTTTATGCCATGATCTTGCGGAACAGGTCTTTCAGGTCCTCTACGCTGGCATCCTTCGGGTTGCCCGGCGCGCAGGCATCTGCATGTGCGGACTCTGCAAGGAACGGAAGGTCTTCCTCTTTGATCGCCTCAAGGACAGATGGAATTCCGACATCCGCGGAAAGCTTCTTGACAGCGTCAACAGCAGCCTTCCGGTATTCGTCCTGAGACATGGAATCAACATTTGCAACGCCCATTGCACGCGCGATCTCACGATATTTTTCGCCGGTGCATTCCTGATTATATTCCATAACGATCGGAAGCATCATTGCGCAGGCAACACCGTGCGGGGTATCATAGACAGCACCGAGTGTGTGTGCCATGGAGTGGGCGATGCCAAGACCAACGTTGGAGAAGCCCATACCGGCAATGTACTGACCGAGAGCCATTCCCTCGCGGCCTTCCTTTGTGTTTGCCACAGCACCGCGCAGGGATTTTGAGATGATCTCGATGGCTTTCAGATGGAACATATCGGTCATTTCCCAGGCAGCTTTTGTTGTGTAGCCTTCGATGGCATGGGTCAGGGCATCCATACCGGTGGAAGCGGTAAGTCCCTTTGGCATGGAGGACATCATATCCGGGTCAACAACAGCAATGATCGGCATGTCATGCGGGTCAACGCATACAAATTTACGCTTTCTTTCGATATCGGTGATAACATAGTTGATCGTAACCTCGGCAGCAGTACCGGCTGTTGTCGGAACGGCGATGATCGGAACACACGGTTTTTTCGTCGGTGCAACACCCTCAAGACTTCTTACATCCTCAAATTCCGGGTTTGCGATGATGATGCCGATCGCTTTGGAGGTATCCATGGAGGAGCCGCCGCCGATGGCGATCAGGTAGTCAGCGCCGGATGCCTTAAATGCTTCAACACCGTGCTGGACATTCTGGATCGTCGGGTTTGCTTTAATATCGGAGTAGAGCTCGTAGTCAAGACCGTTTGCGGTCAGAATGTCGGTTACTTTGGCGGTAACCTTGAATTTTACGAGATCCGGGTCGGAACATACGAACGCCTTTTTAAAGCCGTGGGCTTTCGCCTCGTTCGCGATCTCCTGAATCGCGCCTGCTCCGTGATAAGATGTCTGATTTAACATAATACGATTTGCCATGATAAAAAACTCCTTCCATGAATACTTGCTCTCAAAAGCTTTCTGTGCTTTTGTTATTATATTAACAAACTTGAAGGGCAAAAAGAAAGTTACAGAAAAGGTCAAGTGTAACACTTTAAGGAAAATCGACATATTGCAAAAGAAAGACATAGAAAATTGTGCAAAATAACAATAGATCAGGACAGCAGATGAAGCTCAAGAAACAGATCCCGCAATGCTGCCGGCATCGCGCGGACGAGAAGCCCGGCAAACTGGGACGGGGTTAGGTCCATGCCACCGAGAACCCACTTTACGGTCATGGTGATCGAGCCCTGACAGTACATTTCCAGAAGAAAATGGATCTCAGGGCTGGCCGGTCTGCCGCTTTTTTCCCGGATCAGATTTTCATAAAAGGCGAGGATCAGCTTAAAATCATGCTCCCGCAGGGAATTCTGCCTGTCATAGCGGAATGCGGCGGCAAAAAACGCCTTTTCCTCCTGAATATATGTAAATTTTTTCTCCAGGCTGTCAAGGACCATGGTCCCGCGTCCCATATGTTCAAAGGAGCGGGCGAGGAGCTTGTCGAAATACCAGTTGATCAGGTCATATTTATCAAGAAAATTCCGGTAAAAGGTCTGGCGGGTGACGCCGCAGCGCTCTGTGATCTGGCGGACAGTGATCGCATCGACCGGAGTTGTCTTCATGCATTCCTTCATGGCTGCGGCGAGACGGTATTTTGTTTTTTCCCCCTTCATGGCAGGCGTGCTGGATTCGATCATTAAAAGCTCCTTTCTACGGTATCGCGACCGGTGCTATTGTATTCAGTAAATTCTATCATATTTTTCCCAAGGGAGAAAGTCTTTTTGCTCCGGTTAGCTCCCTCTTCAGATATCATCGGGAAGCGTTCAAAAAAACCCCGTATTATCCGCGATCGAGTCACGCGGATGATACGGAGTTTGTGTTATGCATGAATGAACTTCAGATGGCTGAGCCCAAAGGCAGACCGGTTTTTATGAGAGACCGATCAAAACGGCAAGGATCACAGCGATGGATCCGAATGTAAACAGGACAGCCTGGAATTTGATCTGGAACTTTGCCCATTTGCCCCAGTCGAGCTTTGCCGCAGCCAGCGCGCCTAAGAGGCAGCCGGAGGTTGGAACGATGAAGTTTGTGAAGGCGTCACCAAGCTGGTACGCAACAACAGCAACCTGTCTCTCGACACCGACAAGATCGGCGAGAGGAGCCATGATCGGCATGGTAAGGGCAGCCTGTCCGGAACCGGATACAACGAAGAAGTTGAACACGGACTGGAAGATATACATAAACCATGCGGAGATCACCGGCGGGAAATTCTGCATTCCGTCGCTGATGCTGTGAAGGATCGTATTTAAGACTGTACCGTCGGTTGCACTTGTGCCACCAAGGATGATGATGATACCCTGCGCCATTCCGACACACATTGCAGCGCCTAAAAGATCGGCAGCACCGTGGTCGAAGGATTTTGCGATATCATTTACTTTCATGTCATTCAGCTTGAATACAACGCCGATGATACCGGAAACGAGACCCATCACGAAGAACTGGGAAGCGATCTCCGGGATATAGTAGCCCTCGCTTATAACACCCCAGATCGTCCATACCATGCAGGCAGCGACCGTGAGGAGAACAAGCTTGTGGCCGAGAGTGAACGGCGGCATCTCTTTGCCGTTCTTTGCGAATTCTTTTCTGTATTCCTCATCAGACTCATATGCAACGGAGAGCTTCGGATCTTTCTTGATCTTTACCGCGTAGCGCATCGTGAAGACGATCGTAAGTCCTGTGAAGAAGATCCATAACGGGATACGGAACCATGCACCGGACATGACCGGAATACCGGCAACACCCTGGGCAACAGCCAGTCCGAACGGATTCTGCCAGGAAGAACCGAAGCCGATCTGTGTAGATACGTAGGAGCACATAATTCCGACAACTGCGTCATATCCCATTGCGATAAACATCGGTACGAGGATCATAACGAACGGAATTGCCTCCTCACCCATGCCGAAGACTGCGCCTCCGAGGGAGAACAGGACTACGAGGATCGGGATCAGAAGGATCTCGCGTCCATTTGTCAAAGCGATGACCCGCATAATGCCGCTTTCTATCGCGCCTGTCCGGAGAACGATACCGAAGGCACCGCCTACGACCAGAATGAAGGCGATGATTCCGACAGCGGTACCATTCTTATCGCCGACGGTCATACCCTCGAATACATAGTTTAAAATTCCCTGACCGCCAAAGTCCTCGGTTCCGAAGAGCGGAGCTGCTTTGGTCACTTTGTTTCCGTTTTCATCCAGAATATACTGGAAGCTTTCCGGATCCAGAACGGTTCTTGTTTTTTCCACGCCGTTCTGCATATACGTGATTTCTTTTGTGTCGTATTTACCCAACGGGATAAATACGGTGAGCAGAGCCGCGAACAGAATGACACCAAAAATGATGATGTAAGTGTGCGGCATCTGGAAGCCCTTTTTTTTCTCCATGGCTTATCCCCCCATAATTGTATTCTCTGCCTGTGAAATCCCCCGCACAGGTAGTGTATCTACTATATTAACATAAATTCTGTGATACGTCATTACTCTTTTCCTTTAATCCTACATATTAATAGTTGCTGTACAGGGGTAGGAATTTTCTGAACTGAAAATTCCGTACAATACAGTGGTGGCAGTGGATTTTGCCGATTCGGAATGCGAAGCATCGGCAAAATCAGTTACTGTTTGCGCAAGGCGTGAACAGTAACTATTAATAGGTTTATACAATTTCGAATCAGCATTTTTGGTACTTATGTAACCAATCAGGAACATAGGTATTGTATTGCGTATCATACAAAAAGAAAAAAATGTCAGAATATACACAAAATTGGGATTGAAAGGATGAAAAGTTTGTTCACATCTTCTAAAAAGTATGTTATAATAGAGTCACCATCTAAGAAACTAATGTATGGGACAAAAAGAGCAGCAAGAGGTGATATCATGGTAAAAAAAGAGATGATAGCGATGCTGTTGGCAGGAGGACAGGGAAGCCGCCTCGGTGTATTAACACAGAAAGTGGCAAAACCGGCCGTCTCCTTCGGCGGAAAGTACAGAATTATTGATTTCCCGCTCAGCAACTGCATCAACTCTGGTGTTGATACTGTGGGAGTATTGACCCAGTACCAGCCCTTACGTTTAAACGCGCACATTGGAATCGGTATTCCGTGGGACTTAGACCGCAACGTCGGCGGCGTTACGATCCTGCCCCCTTACGAGAGAAGTAAAGGCAGCGACTGGTATACAGGAACCGCGAACGCAATTTACCAGAATCTGGAGTACATGGAGTCCTACAATCCGGAATACGTTCTGATCCTTTCCGGCGACCACATCTACAAAATGGATTATGAGGTCATGCTGGAATATCACAAAGCGAATAATGCGGATGTCACGATTGCCGCTATGCCGGTGCCGATCGAGGAAGCAAGCCGTTTCGGAATCCTGATCACGGATGACAACAATAAGATCACGGAATTTGAGGAAAAACCGGCGAACCCGAGAAGCAACCTCGCTTCCATGGGTATCTATATCTTCAGCTGGAAGGCACTGAAGGAAGCGCTCATCAAGCTTTCCGAGGAGCCGGGCTGTGATTTCGGAAAACATGTGATCCCGTATTGCTTCGAGCAGGGCAAACGGATCTTTGCATATGAGTACAATGGTTACTGGAAAGATGTCGGAACTCTCGGCTCCTACTGGGAAGCAAATATGGAGCTCATCGACATTATTCCGGAATTCAACCTGTATGAGGAATACTGGAAGATCTATACAAAGAGCGACCGGATCCCGCCGCAGTATATTTCCGCGGACGCGAAGATCACAAAGTGTATCATCGGCGAAGGTTCCGAGATCTACGGAGAGGTAACGAACTCTGTGATCGGATCCGGCGTAACGATCGAGAAAGGCGCTGTAGTCAAAGACTCCATCATCATGCAGGACAGCGTGATCGGTGAAGGCGCGGTGATAGAAAAAGCGATCGTGGCCGAGGACGTAAAGGTCGGCGCCGGGGCGCACCTTGGTGTTGGCGAATATGCGCCGAGCAAATATGACCAGAAAGTATACCAGTTTGATCTTGTGACGATCGGCGAACACTCTGTGATCCCGGAGAACGTAAAGATCGGCAAGAATACAGCAATTTCAGGTGTGACGACCGCGGAGGATTATCCGGACGGAGCGCTTGAGAGCGGCGGCTACATTGTAAAGGCAGGTGGAATCGTATGAGAGCAATCGGTATTGTTTTAGCAGGCGGAAACAGCAAGCGGATGCGCGAACTTTCCAATAAGAGAGCGATCGCGGCGATGCCGATCGCGGGCAGTTTCCGAAGCGTGGATTTTGCGTTAAGCAATATGAGCAACTCTCATATCCAGAGCGTTGCCGTACTGACACAGTATAACTCCCGCTCCTTAAATGAACATTTAAGCTCTTCCAAATGGTGGGATTTCGGAAGAAAACAGGGCGGAATGTATGTATTTACTCCGACGATCACGGCGGAGCACAGCGACTGGTACCGCGGAACAGCAGACGCGCTCTACCAGAATCTGGACTTTTTAAAGAAAAGCCACGAACCATATGTAGTGATCGCTGCCGGAGACGGTATCTATAAGCTGGACTACAATAAGGTCCTGGAATATCATATCGAAAAGAAAGCCGATATCACGGTTGTCTGCAAGGACATGCCGGGTGATGTGGATGTGACACGTTTCGGTATGGTGAAGACGAATGCCGACGGACGGATCGTTGAGTTTGAGGAGAAGCCGATGGTGGCTGATTCCCACACGATCTCCTGCGGTATCTATGTTGTCCGCCGCCGTCAGCTTATCGAACTTATCGAGCGCTGCGCGAACGAGGACAGATATGACTTCGTACAGGACATTCTGGTGCGCTACAAAGGTCTCAAGCGGGTCTATGCGTACAAGTTAAATACATACTGGAGCAACATCGCTTCTGTCGATGCTTACTACCAGACAAATATGGACTTCTTAAAACCGGAAGTGCGCAATTACTTCTTCAAAGAGTATCCGGATATCTACTCCAAGGTGGATGACCTTCCGCCGGCAAAATACAATCCGGGCGCAGTTGTGAAGAACAGCTTGGTATCCAGCGGCTGTATCTTAAACGGAACGGTAGAGAATTCAGTTCTGTTTAAGAAGGTCTATATCGGAAACAACTGTATCATCAAGAATTCGATCATCTTAAATGACGTGTATATTGGGGATAATACCGTTATCGAGAACTGCATCGTTGAGAGCCGTGATACGATCCGGGCGAATACGACGTATATCGGAAAGCCGGACGATGTGAAGATCGTGATCGAGAAGAACGAGAGATATACCCTGTAAAAAGGGTGCCGCAGTTCGGAGACGGGATATTCCGGACGGTGCGGCAAAGGCTGAAAGACAGGCATTCAAATATTGACTGGCCGGTGATTACATAAAATCTGCGGGGAGCGCAGATGGGGGAGGTTATTATGCAGGTAACAGATGTACGTGTGAGAAGAATTGAGAAAGAGGGAAAAATGAAGGCGATCGTGTCCATCACACTGGACAACGAGTTCGTGATCCACGATATCAAGGTCATTGAAGGGGAGAAAGGCCTGTTTATCGCGATGCCGAGCAGAAAAGCTGCTGATGGCGAATACCGCGATATCGCCCATCCGATCAATTCCGGAACACGGGACATGATCCAGAGAGTGATCCTCGACAAGTACGAGACAACCACACTGGAGGAAGCGCAGGCAGTTTAGTTTTCCGGGAAACTTGTCCGGAGTGACAGCCTGACGCAGGTCCTGCAAAAAGATATAGCCGCAGAGAGCGGCTTGTGAATGGGGAAATAGAAAGTCCGCCGAATCGTGAAAAGATTCGGCGGACTTTTTTCGCGTATTATGATCTCTTATACGATTACATAAGTCCCGGGATCAGAAGCGGAACATATACGATCATGAAGAATACGATGATCAGTCCGATCAGGTACGGGATAACAGATTTGGAGATCCGCTCGATCGGAAGTCCCGTGATACCGGAAGCAACGAACAGGTTGATGGCAACCGGCGGTGTGATCATGCCGATGGCGATACCAACTACGAAGAGGATTCCAAAATGTACGGTGCTGATGCCCATGGCCTTGACAAGCGGCAGGAACACCGGGGAAAGAATGATGATCGCGGAGGAGGTCTCCATGAAGACTCCTGCGAGCAGGATGATCAGGGAGATCAGGAACATGATCACATACTTGTTTGTGGAGATTCCCAATACTCCGGACGCAATGGCCTCCGGGATCTTGTAGTTTGCGAGAACCCAGCCGAACGGACCGCTGCATGCGATGATGATCATGATAACGGCAGATGTCTTTGCACTTCCCTTCATGATCTCAACGAGACCCTTGAAATCAAGGTCGCGGTAGATAAAGAAGGAGACGAAGATCGCGTAGATGACTGCTACGGCAGCCGCCTCAGACGGTGTGAAGTAACCGGAGAAGATTCCGCCGAGGATGATCAGCGGCATTAAGATTCCCCAGATCGCTTCCTTGAAGGTGTGGAGCACGTTTCCGACAGAGAACGCTTTTCCCTTCGGGTAGTTGAACTTGCGTGCCTGATAGAGGGAGATCGCAACGAGGATCACGCCCATTAAAATTCCCGGGACAAATCCATTTTTGAAAAGTGTGTTTACGCTGTCCTCAGAGATAACGGCGTATAATACCATCGGAACGGACGGCGGGATAACGACACCGATGGTCCCGGCAGCTGCGATCAGGGCAGCGGCGGAATCTTCACGGTATCCACGTTTCTTTAACTCCGGGATCAGTGTTGCACCGACAGCGGCTGTTGTGGCGGCACCGGAACCGGAGATCGCCGCGAAGAACATGCCGGCGAGGACGGATACGATGGAAAGACCACCCTTTAACATACCAAGTAAGGACTCGGCGAACTCAACGAGCACCTTGGAAACTTTTCCCTTTGCGAGAAGGTCGCCGGCAAAGATGAAGAACGGAACCGCAATCAGGGAGAAGGAATCGGTGCTGGCGAACATACGCTGCACGAGGATCAGGAGCTTTACATCGCCTTTTAAGAGGACGAGGAGAGCTGCTGCCGCGATCGCGAATGCGACCGGAACGCCGATCAGAAGCAGAACGATAAAGGAAATGAATAATAATGCTGCCATGTTATGCCTCCTCCTTTCCAAATAAAAGTCCAAGAACCGCGTCAACCGCGTGTACGAGCATGAATCCGCATCCTACCGGAATGCAGAGGTAAATATATTTCATGGGAAGACGCATCGCTGCAGACAGCTGGTTTCCCTGTTTTCCGAAGTATTTCATACCATAGATGATCACGACAACAAAAAGAACTGTGCAGACCACATGGACGAGAAGTTTTAAGACTTTGCTTAATGCGGCCGGAACCATATCCTGAACGAATGTGATGGAGATATGGCCGCTGTGCTTGTATACACAGCTTGCGCCTAAAAATGATGACCAGACTAAAAGGTAACGGGTCGCTTCCTCACTCCAGGAGAGTGCGGTGAATGCCATACGGCAGACGATCTGTGCGCCGGTGATAACGACCATGGCGCCGAGCATGACAACGATGATGTAGGAACAGATGGTGTCCAGAACATCGCTGAGTTTGTGAAATCCCTTAACGAAAGCCAACGGTGTTTCCTCCTTTGAAAACCGAAACAATTACATGGAAAGTGCTAAAGCGGTTCTGATTTACAGTACGCGAGTAGGAATTTTCTGAACTGAAAATTCCATACAATACATCAGTGGTAACAGTTCCGGCTGCCCGGGTTTCCCTGGGCAGCCGAAGAACCTGCTTTAAAAATCCCATTGCCGGGGCAATGTTAACGGATTTTAGCACCGAACTTTAAAATCAAACAGCTGCGAAATTACTTTAATGCGTCCTGGATTCTTTTGATGTAATCAGCGTAATCCGGGTAAGCGTCATATACGCTCTGAACAGCTGCACGGAAGCTGTCTACATCCGGGTTCTCGACGACTTCCATACCATGATCCTTGATCTCCTGGAGCTGGTCAGCTTCCTGATCTGCAACCCACTGGCGCTCGTACTCAGCAGCTTCCTGTGCGGATTCCTCGAAGATCTTCTGAACATCTTCCGGTAAGGACTTGAAGAGGTCGTTGCTCATTGTGATGATCGCTGTGGAGTAGGAATGACGGTCAAGGGTTACATACTTCTGGGACTCCCAGAGCTTGTAGGAGTAGATAACGTTGATCGGGTTCTCCTCGCCATCGATGGTGCCCTGCTGAAGAGCTGTTAAAGCGTCGGACCATGCCATCGGAACCGCGTTTACATCAAGAGCCTTGAAGGTAGCTGTGTAAACGTCGTTCTCCATGACACGGAGCTTTAAGCCTGCAACGTCAGCCGCGTTTGTGATCGGCTTCTTGCTGTTTGTGATGTTACGGAAACCCCGCTCTGCGTATGCGAGACCCTTTAAGTCAGCATCCTCGAGTGTTCCAAGGAGCTCTTTACCGATCTCACCGTCGAGGACTTTGTAAGCTTCCTCGTTGTTTGCGAACAGGAACGGCATATCGAGAACACCCATAGCGCTGGAGAAGTTTACGAACGGACCGCTTGTGATGATACCCATATCAAGAGTACCCATCTGCATGCTCTCAAGCATGGTACGCTCGTCGCCGAGAGCTCCGTTCGGATGGATCTCGATCTCGTAGGCGCCGTTTGTGCGCTCTTTTACGAGCTCAGCGAATTTCTCAGCGCATACCTGGAAACTATCCTGCTCGTTTACGGTCGTACCAAGCTTTATTACGGTTGCGTCTGTGTTTGAAGTCGCTTCCTTGCTCTCAGCAGCGGAAGAATCAGCGGCAGCGGCTGTTGTCTCAGCGGCAGTAGCAGTTGTCTCTGTGGAATTGCTGGAAGAGCCACAGCCTGCCATGGAAAGAACCATAGCGCCTGCCATAACGGCGGATAATAATTTTGCACTTTTTTTCATAATGACCTCCTAAAGTCTTTTAAGAATAGATTGATTATAAGTATATATCTTAACTGCCCCTCGCAGGTAAGAAACTAAGGAATTGATGGTGGTGTTGGCAAAGTGCGCGAAAGGAGATTGCTCCGCACTGCGTGCTCCCGCAATCTCAGCCGGCATTCGTAATCCGGGCTGTCGCCCTGCTTACTCATGCTGGCTTGGTTGTCAGATGTACAGACAGCTCTGCGTGCAAGCACGCGGTCTGTCTGTCCGCCTGACAACACTTTCGGGGCAAAAAAAAACTCCTGTCTCTTATTTTTAAGAGACAGAAGCGAAACTTCTGCGGTACCACTCTTGTTGCTGTCAAAAAACAGCCTCTCGATCCCGTCGTTTTTCAAATATGAAAAATTAACAGGCAACACGTTAACGGGTGTAAACCGAACCAGCCTACTTGGAACACTTTCAGTGGTTAGCTCCGGGAGGATTGTCTGTAACGCGGTGTCTGCAGCTTTTCACCAGCCAGCTGCTCTCTGAAAGACCTTCGTTAAGAGCGTTCCCATCATCGCAAGGAATATTTAAAACTGCCCTTTATTATAGTCACAGATTTTCAAAAGTCAAGAGAATTTAAAAAAATAAATCGCGTATTGTGAGAAAAATATGATATGATAGATCGTATAGTAAATTTATTTCATAGGAGATATTCCAACAGGTTATTATAGAGAATGGAGGAGGAGAATGAAACCGACCGTCAGTATAATTGTTCCTGTCTACAATGCGGAAAAATTTCTGAACCGCTGTGTGGACAGTATTCTCGGACAGGAATATAGAGATTTTGAACTGATCCTCGTAGATGATGGGAGCAGAGATATGTCAGGCTCGATCTGTGATGCGTATGCGAAGACGGATGAGCGTGTGGTGGTGATCCACAAAGAAAATTCCGGGGTTTCAGATACGAGAAATCAGGGAATTGAAAGGGCAAAGGGAACATATCTCCAGTTTGTGGACAGTGATGACTGGCTGACGCCGGATGCGACAAAGCTTATGGTCCGGGCGGCAGAGGAACATGGCTGTGATATGGTGATCTCCGATTTTTACCGCGTCGTTGGGGATATGGTATCCAGAAAAGGGGACATCGAGTCAGACTGCGTGATCGACCGGGAGGAATTCGCGTCGTTTATGATGGAGAATCCGGCGGATTATTACTATGGAGTGCTGTGGAATAAGCTGTACCGGCGCGATCTCGTAAACCGCTTCGGGATCCGGATGGATGCGGAGATCAGCTGGTGTGAGGATTTCATGTTCAATCTGGAGTATGTCCGCTATGCAGAGACATTCTATGCGCTGAGGACACCGGTGTATTATTATGTAAAGACAAAAGGTTCGCTGGTGAACCAGAAGATCAGCATCACGAAGACTGTGAAGATGAAGCTTATGATGTTTGAGTACTACAACAACTTTTATAAGCATGTGCTGGACGAAGAGGATTATGAGAAAAACCGGCTTCAGGTGTACCATTTTCTGGTGGATGCAGCGAAGGACGGCTTTGTTTTCCCGGCATCGATCCCCGGAAACCGGAAGCTCGGAGAGGAGCGGAGCAGTGCGCTGCAGGAGGTGATCTCCGATGAGGGGATCATTGTGGATAAATACCGGGACCGGAAACTTTTGGAGAGATATCTGGAGTCGGCGGCATTGAAGCATGATATGACAATGGAGGAACTTTCTCTGCTTTTATATCTGAAGGATACAAGCCATGAACTGAGCAGAAAGAATCTTGCGGATCTTATGGATCTTAGCCGCGGAGACCTTGCGGTGGCGGTCCAGCGGTTGTCCGCGAAAAAGATGGTGGAGATAACGGAGCTCCCGAGAAGGCGGGGAACAGAACGAAAGATCCGACTGGAACTTCTTCCGGCATCAGAAGTTGTGATCCCGGATCTTGAGGCGGCGGAGAACGATTACTATCAGGCGAAGTTTGGAAATTTTACAGAGGAAGAGATCAGACAGTATACGCTGCTGGCACGGAAAGTGCGGGAGAACGAGAGGAGTATTTTGCAGCGGGGATAGGAGAAGGCGCATTCGCGAGAAACTGCGGACTGCGTCAGGCGGTCGTACTGGTGTGGAAATACAACGAATAAACATCAAAAATATGGAGATAAAGATGGAAAAAGAAAAAACTTGCAAAATCGTATTCAGTGACATCGACGGCACGCTGCTGACGTCGGACGGACAGATCACGGAGGGAACGAAGGAGATGATCCTGAATCTTGAGAATAAGGGGATCCCGTTTATCCTGACTTCCGCGCGGTCACCGGAAGGCGTGCGGGTCATTAAGAGAATGCTGGGGAATCATGCACCGATCATTGCGTTCTGCGGCGGGCTGATCCTTGATGATGACGGAAATGAGATCTACAGTAAGATGATTCCGTTAAAACGGGCACTGGAACTGAAGGCGATGCTGGACAAGGATTTTCCGGCTGTTGCCTGTAATACCTTCGGCGGCGAGAAGTGGATCGTGGATGACCGGGACGATTGGAGAGAGCAGCGGGAAGAGAAAATCGTGGGATTTCCGGCTGAAATTGGAGCTATTAAAGATATATTTGAAAAAGAAGGCGGAATTCATAAATTTCTTCTCATGGGAGATCCGGACGTGATGACAAAGCTGGCGGCGGTTCTGGCAAGAGATTTCTCCGAACTCCAGTCTGCGGCATCCAACCCGGAATATCTGGAGATCACGGCAGCGGGCGTGGAAAAGTCGGAAGGTTTGAAGACCCTCTGTGGAAAACTCGGAATTTCCCCGGAAGAGGCAGCGGCCTTCGGTGACGGTGAGAGCGATCTTTCCATGATGCATGCGGCAGGATTTGGCGCGGCGATGGGAAATGCGCCGGAGAATGTGCGGAGACGGGCACCGATGGTGATCGGGAAGAATGATGAGGAAGGGCTGCTGAAGAGGCTGAAGGAGATATTTAAGGACTGAGAAAAATTGAGATTTCGAGACGGATGAATTCTGCCAGGCACTAACGTGCCAATGATGCGCACTCGCGCGAAGATGTAGATTGTCGCAAGTGACCGCACGAGGCGCGAGAATGTGCCAAGGTACATCCTTTTTTAGAGTTCTTGCAGAACAGAAAAACAATACAATTGAAAAAAACACAGACAGCATATGCAATATGGAGGACGGGATAGTAAGACTATGAAAGGGAAGCTTTTAACAGGCGTGGGTTTGCTGCTGATCGCGGCGGCTCTTCTTCTTACTGTTTATAATATAAGAGAATCAGACCGGGCCGGAGCAGAGTCAGAGGAGATGGTGGTCCGGATGGAGTCACTGACAGCAGCTCTGCCGGAGCGGCTGGAGACGGAGAAAAAGGAACTGGTGCCGGAATATAAGAAGAATCCGGAGATGGAAATGCCGACAGTGGAGGTAAATGGACAGGAATGTGTGGGGATGATCGAGATTCCGGCGCTGGGGCTCAAGCTTCCGGTCATCAGCGAGTGGAGCGACGCGAAGCTCAAGAAAGCCCCTTGCCGGTACAGTGGCTCCGCGTATTTAAAGAACATGATCATTGCCGGACATAATTACCGCACCCATTTTTCTGGCATCAAGCGCCTGAATCCGGGCGATTCCGTAGTATTCACAGATGCGGACGGAAATATATTTTCCTATGAAGTGGCGGAGATCGAGACGGTTGGCGGCTATGACATCGAAAAGATGGAAGCCGGGGACTGGGACCTGACACTGTTTACCTGCACGAATAAGGGGAAAGCGCGGGCGGCGGTGAGATGCAGGGAGATCGAAGAATAGAGAGGAGTGAGAGAAATGTGTAAGGCGATGGAAGACCTGAGAAATGAGAGCTATGCGGGAGGGCGTGAAAGCCAAGCTAAGGATACGGCGGTTCGAATGAGCGAAAAGGGAATTTCGGTTGAAGAGATTGCCGAAATCGTTGGATTCAGTACAGACGGGGTTAAGAAATGGATTGTAACAGAAGTGTAGGAGAGTGGTGTTGATTTTTAAGAAGAGCATTTTTAGTTGAAGCGTTATTAAAGGAAATGGGGTATGTGTACGGAAACAGGGAAAGCACCTTCGGAGAAGGTAGGCTTTCCCTGTTTTTTTGCTGCAATGCATCTGAAAGAAGCTGCCGATGGTAAGTCTTGCAGATAAAATATTATTTTTTGTAGAAACAGTTCCCGCCAACGATCTTGTAGGAAGAGTAGCTGCCTGTTGAGGCGTGTTTGGCGGATTTGAAGTAGAGATAGTCGCCGATATTGTTGGAACCTGACAGAGCATCTTTGGTGGCTTTGATGCAGGACTTGGACGGACCTTTTGCCAGGTATTTGTCCAACAGACCGGAGGACGCGCCGGGGAACTGGCCATCGGCGTAGATCACGTCGGAGATCGTTTTGCCCCATTTTCCGGATTTTACACGGTTTACAATACAGCTTGCTACAGCGAGCTTATCTTCATAGGAATCGTCACCGGCCTCCATGGCGACGCAGGCTGCCATCAGGTAGATCTCATCTTCGGTGGCGGAGATTACATAGGACGGTGCCGCAGAGGTTTCGTTTCCGGATGCGCTCAGCGCCGCTGACTCTTCCTTTGCGTCGACAGCGGCAGCAGGAACCGGGCCGATGGAGGCATATTGACTGGAAATATAGCCGTTTGTGTCGGCGGAGAGCTGGACCTTTGTCCAGCCGTCGGATTCACTTAAGACAGGGAAGGAATCCCCTTCGGCCGCCTGTTTTAAGATTGCGGAATCTGTGGACGGAATCTCGCGGACGTTCAAGGTCGTCGCGGTGATCTTCGCGGATAGAAGACCGAGTTCCTTCGCCAATGGCTCGATATCTGTCCCAAAGAGCAGATATTTGTCACTCATCCATCCCTCAATTTTTCCGGAACGGACCTTCGTCCAGCCATCTTTCTTCTCTAATACGGTTCCGCCCGCTCCACGGTAGCACTTTCCGACGATCTCTCCGTCCGTGGACGGTTTCGTCCGCATATTTAACGGTTCACTTGTCACATTTGCCACGGCAAGATTGTCGTAGGCGGATGCGGCGAAAGATGGAAGAGTTAAAAGTGCAGTGGAAAGGAACAGGACAGACGCGGCAGCGGCCGCTTTTAAAAGAAACTTCTTTGAAAAGTCAGAAATCAGATTCTGTAATTTTCTCATGCCAAATCTCCTCATATCAGTTGAATGTCCCGGTTATATTGCGGGAATTATTTCAAATATTACAAAACTATTACGAAGAAATTATAGCAAAAATGGAGAAATTTGTCAAATCAGCATTCCCATTGATATTTCTTGAGATCCACATGCATCGCGTCCTTCAGCTCTACGCCTTCCTGCCGTAGCAGAAATGCCTGTTCCGGCCAGCCGGGGACAAGGCGGCCGGAGTGGTTTACGACACGGTGGCAGGGGAAGTCTCCGTAGTTTGAGGCGTGGGAGAGGACCCGGGCCACGAGGCGGGAGTTTTTGTCCCTGCCGATGAGGCGGGCGATCTGGCCGTAGGTGGCGACGGTTCCCTCGGGAATCTCCCCGACTACGGACAGGACCTCGTATGCGAAATCTTCAGTAAAACGGGCGGATGGTGCCATGTTACTGCACCTCCTTCTGCTCCTCCCACATCTTCACCGGCATGCCGTTGACTTCCACGTTGTCCTCAACGGCAATTACAAGACAGCGGCGTCCACCGATGAACTTGGTTTCTACGAGATCGAGACGGTCCGGGTTGACCTTAATATCCACATCCGGTGTCTTCACGGCAAATTTTCCGGTTCCGGTGATCGCCGGAACGAGGATCGCGGTGTTCTCCCCAGCGGCTTCCTCGTAGACTTTATCGAAGTGCTCCAGGCGCTCCGGCTCCACGCCGCTCTTTTCCAAAAGATCTTTGACTTCCGGCTTTGTGAGCGTTAACGGAATCTCATCCTCTTTATGTTCCTCCGCAAGCTCCGTGAGATTCTCATGGATCTGGCGGACAGTCTCATAGTCGCACTCTTCGCCGAGAGTATCCGTCAGGATCTCCTGGAACGCCTCTTTCTGGGATTTGAAGGAGATCGGTGTCGGCGCGCCGAGGCAGGCATCAATGAACTCGGAGTGAAGCTCCTCCGGATTCTTGGAGAAATACAGGACACCATGGATATCGCTGCTGCGGTCATTGAAGGCTGGGAACAGGAATCCGGTCATCGGAGCCTGTACCCACCAGTCCCGGGGACGCTCCTCGATGGCGTTGGTCGCCTCATTGTAGGAGAGACCCGGCTCGGAGAGCTTTACCGGGCAGATGCAGCAGAGGACGTGGTTGTAGACTTCCTCGGATGCGTCGAACATTTCCTCATTGTCGGACGCCTTTCCCGGTACATCGTAGGCGCTGTGGATCAGGATAATATAGTAGTTTTCACCATATTCGTAATTTTCGATTACCTTATTATAAAAGGTATCCACGGTCTCATCGGCGGCGAGCTTTTCGTCGCGGAGCTTCATGAGAAGCTCGTGGGCGCTGTCCGGACCCTCGTCATGGATGGAGTACTCCAGGTTGTGGAGGTTCTTTCCGATTCCGCCGGACAGGGATTTCTTGAAGATCTCATAATATTTGAAGATCTCTTCCTCGGACAGGGCGAAGAACGCCTCCTTTAAGGTCGTTTTGATCTGCTTTTCGGCATCAACGTAGCATCCGCAGATGCGGGTGATGGCGTTGTTGTCCTTCTTAAACTGTTTCTTAATTTCTGAAATTTCACGTTTATTCATAATATGTATCCTTTTCAAACAAATCCCAGCCATAAAGTATCATCCGTTTAGCTGTAAAAGCAATAGAAAATGAAAGTATGGCTGGATAGAAAATCATGTTACAGTTCAGCCATGCGCTGGTTTGAATGAGAAAGTGTGTTGCAAGCTTGCTTGCATAAGCACTTTTTCATCCAAATCAGCATATGGTGGAACCACCAAGCTTCTTGTTTTCATGAATATGAAAACAAGAAGATGTAATGGCTGAACTGTAACAAAATCATTAATGATCAATAGAGCTTGATTGACAGTGCTGCGTTACTGCTGTGCTTAGCACTGGAAAATGCCAGCCAGCAAAAATAAATAGCAGTGGAGACATCTACTTATTTAAAATTTTTTCCGCATAATACATCGCCGCCACATGCACCGCCTGCACGAGTCCGCCTTCCGCCATCAGCTTTTTCGTCTCCTCGGCAGACATCACAACGATCTCCAGGTCCTCGGTGGCGTCCAGATGCTGGCTGCTGACTTTTTTGCAGTCCCTGATCAGATAACAGTGGGCAAAATTGCTGATACACGCCGCGTTCGGCGCGACCTTGCAGAGAAATACCGGCTCACTTCCGGCATAGCCGGTCTCCTCGAAGAGTTCCCTTGCAGCCCCGGCTGCGGGATTCGCATCTGTCGGCTCCATGCATCCGGCAGGAAGCTCCAAAAGGATCTGTCTCGTTCCATGGCGGTACTGGCGCACGAAAACGAAGTCCCCGTCAACGGTGACGGCGACCACGACAACAAAATCCGGCACATCATTTACATAAAACGGAGAGATCTTCGTGCCATCCGGCAGTGCGCAGTCATCGGCGTGAAGATCGATCCAGCGGTCCTTTACGATCGTCCTGGATCCGTTGCAGATCCACGGTTTAATAGACATAACCTTTTCCTCCTAAATCAGGACAAATATAACCTAAAATCCAGCCTGCGCAAGAGGACAGACCAATTTAACGAATTGCCGAACCGGCAAAATGCCCAGGCAGACAAAAGATGACGGAGAACAGAGTACCATACTGCGATCAGTCTCACTATAAAGCGATTAAACTTTCATCATCCGGCACATAAATATTTCCGCTGTAATAGCGTTTTCCCTCACTCTTATAAAGCCGTTCCCGACCGGCAACATTGCTGTCCTCCGTGTGCCAGAGTACGAGGTTCGGGATCCCCAGGGACTCCGCCAGTTCACAGGCATCCTTCACGGTGCTGTGGTGCTTCTCGTACGGCTTCCAGATATCCCGCTCCGCATAGAGGCAGAATGCCTCGTGGAGCAGCCAGTCGCTGCCGCGGACATACTTCTCACAGACCGGATTGTACGGTTCATCCCCGGCGCAGGTGAGCTTTCTTCCATTATTTAATGTCAGCGTGAATCCGAACTGTTTTAACTTCGTGGAGTGGATATCGAAGAATGTCACGTCGTAGCTTAAAATATGGCGGGTCTCGCCGTCCTTTACTTCCTCTAAATGGATCCGGTCGCCGATCATGTTGTAAAATTTATCCTGGATCGTCAGGCGGCAGAGCGTCCTGATCGTCTCGATAAGTTCTGAATGGCAGTAGATATAGGTATCTCCGACATACTGGTCCTTTTTCATCTTTGTGGCGATCATGCGGACCATCCAGACGATGCCTAAAACATGGTCCGTGTGGGCGTGGGTCACAAAAATGTGGTGGATGTGCTCTAACGGAACCTGCATGTTGTCCAGGATCTTTAAGATCCCGTTTCCGCCGCCGGCATCCACCATGAAATATTCATCCCCGTCTCTGAGGGCGAAGCATGTATTGTAAAGATTTGTGACCGTCGCGTTTCCGGTCCCAAAAACGTAGAGAAGTTCGCTGTTCATAAGAAAAATCTCCCTTCTGAAGAGTACATTGACTGCGCAGAATCTGCTTCCTGGGCAATCCAAAGTGGGTTACTGTACACGGGTAGGAATTTTCTGAACTGAAAATTCCGTACAATACAGTGGTGGTAGTGGATTTTGCCGATTCGGAATGCGAAGCATCGGCAAAATCAGTTACTGTTTGCGCAAAGCGTGAACAGTAACCAAAGTGAAGGTCCAGTCCCCGGTGTCATCCATTCTTTTGTTGAGTTTTGAATATGAATATGTTACTATAAAATAAATGGAAAAGCAATTCCCAGGCGGTTAAATTTTTAACCGGCAAGGCGGAAAGATCCGGCGAAAAACCCAGCAAAAATGCGGGAAAAACGGGACCAGGAACGGCAGGAGAAAATTTACGCGCCTGGAAAAACGCAGGGAGGAAAACAAAGACAATGAGAGATTTGGACTACTTGAAGCTGCTTGCAAAAGAGTATCCGACAGTGAAAGCGGCATCCAGTGAGATCATCAATCTGATGGCGATCCGCGGACTTCCGAAGGGAACCGAGTATTTCTTCAGTGACCTGCACGGCGAGTACGAAGCATTTATCCATCTGCTTCGCAGCGCATCCGGTATTATCCGTGAAAAAATATCGGAGACCTTCGGCTATGTGATCTCGGACGAGGAGGAGATCGCCTTAGCGAATCTGATCTACTATCCGGAACGGAACATCCGCCAGATCCAGAAAGAGGGAAAATTCACAGAGGACTGGCAGAGGATCACGATCTACCGCCTGGTGCGCATCTGTAAAGAAGTATCCTCGAAGTTTACACGATCGAAGGTGCGTAAAAAAATGCCACCGGCATTCGCATATATCATCGACGAACTTCTTCATGTGGACTACAACGATGACAACAAGAAAGTTTACTACGATGAGATCATTCACTCCATCATCGACATCGAGATGGGGGACCAGTTCATCAGGGCGCTCTGCAACCTGATCCAGAACCTGACTGTGGACAGTCTGCATATCATCGGCGATATCTTCGACCGTGGACCGCGCGCGGACATTATCATGGACGAGCTCATGCACTTCCACGATGTAGATATCCAGTGGGGCAACCACGATATCTCCTGGATGGGCGCAGCCACAGGTAATCTGGCCTGCATCTGTAATGTGCTCCGGATTGCGATCCGCTACAACGGATTTGACGTTCTTGAGGACGGTTACGGAATCAATCTCCGCCCGCTGTCCATGTTTGCGGCGAAGGTCTACCGGGATGACCCGTGTGAGCGGTTCCTTCCGAAGATCCTGGATGAAAATATCTATGATGCGGTAGACCCGGGACTTGCGGCGAAGATGCACAAGGCGATCACAGTGATCCAGTTTAAGGTGGAAGGCCAGATCACGAAGCGCCACCCGGATTACCAGATCAACGACCGGATCCATCTGGAACATATCAACTTTGAAAAAGGAACCGTAAATATCCACGGAAAAGACTACAAGATGCTGGATATGAACTTCCCGACGATCGACCCGAAGGACCCGTTAAAGCTCACGAAGGAAGAGCAGGAACTGATCAACAGCCTGGCACTTTCCTTCCATCACAGCGAGACGCTTCACCGCCATATCCGTTTCGTGTATTCCCACGGCGCGATGTACAAGCGGTGCAACTCGAACCTTTTATATCACGGCTGTATCCCGATGAAAGAGGATGGAACCTTCGAGGAGCTGAAGCTCAAGGGGATCATCTACTCCGGAAAACGTCTGCTTGACTATATCGAGGATGCGGTGAAGATGGCATACTTCCTGCCGGATGATGATCCGACGAAGGACTGGTACCGTGATTTTATGTGGTATTTATGGTGCGGTCCGAAGTCTCCGGTATACGGAAAAGACAATATGGCGACCTTTGAGAATTACTTTGTCGCTGACAAGGCAGCCGCGAAAGAAAACATGAACCCGTATTATAAATTGTGCGAAAAAGAGGAATTCTGTAATAAGATCCTCAAGGAATTCGGACTCCCGATCGAAGGCTCCCACATTATCAACGGCCATGTCCCGGTAAAATTAAAGGACGGCGAGAGTCCGATCAAGGGAAATGGAAAGCTCTTCGTCATTGACGGCGGACTTTCGAAGTCTTACCAGCCTAAGACGGGAATTGCGGGCTACACCCTGATCTTCAATTCCCACCACCTCGCCCTGGCGGAGCACAAGCCTTTTGACCGGAACCATGAAAACACGCCGAAAGTCATGATCGTAGAGAAGATGAAAAAGCGTGTGATGGTTGCGGACACGGATACAGGAAAAGAGCTTGCGGCGAAGATCGCGGACCTCAAGGAGCTCGTGGCAGTGTACCGCGGCGGCATCATTAAAGAAAAACTGGAGTAAAATTACATGAACAAGGACGAATTTTTAAGACGCCTGGAGGAAGCACTCTCGGGTGAGGTCCCGGCGTCGGTCATCCGCGACAACCTGAATTATTACGCGGATTATCTTTCCCAGGAGTTGGGAAAAGGCCGTACCATGGATGAAATTATTGAGGAGATCGGCGAGCCGAATATCGTGGCCCGAACGATCATCGATTCCGCTGAGGCGGCGGGAGAGACCGGAGACGGTTACGGAAGTTTTGAGGACGCGTCCCCGCGGGGCGATGACAGAAGAAGCACTTACAGCCAGGAAAGTTATCAGAACGGCTCCACGCCGAATATCCATTATTTCGATCTGAATAAGTGGTACTGGAAATTAGCCCTTGTTGTGCTCCTGTTCCTTGTGATCTCTGTTGTGTTCAGCATTATGGGCGGCGTGTTCTATCTTCTGATCCGGTTCTCTGGACCGATCTTAATGTGCCTTATTATTTATTGGCTTGTTAAGAACTTCCGTGGCAGGTAATAAAACAGATATTAAGAAGAAATGAACAGGCGACCGTGAATGCGAGCTGCAGATACAGGCACAGAAAATGGCGGATCAGTTCATGGATTTAAAGACGAAAATGTCCGAAAAACCCTGATTTT
Organism: Desulfotomaculum sp. OF05-3; assembly: GCF_003435535.1. Classification (NCBI taxonomy): domain Bacteria; kingdom Bacillati; phylum Bacillota; class Clostridia; order Eubacteriales; family Desulfotomaculaceae; genus Desulfotomaculum; species Desulfotomaculum sp. OF05-3. Next base: position 86,810 of record NZ_QWGO01000002.1, read on the forward strand.
ACTGAAAAAATCAACAGATTACAGGATGTTACAATTGAAATAAGTTATGTAAACATGTGCGGCGCTCTCTGCGGGGGAACGCCGCATTTTTGCCACATTTTTGGCGGTTTTTGCCTAAATTATTAAGAGTTTATGAATTCCTTCATATGTATTGACAAAAGTGGCTGTGAGAAATATAATTTGTTCGTAACAAGATTTAACATATTTGTAACAAACATTACAAATCATTAAAGCTTAAGATAAGAGGACATCAATGACAAAAAAACTTTTCAGAACTTTAAAAATCACCTGCTTATGTATGGCCTTAACGGCAGCCCTTCCGATCGTTTCCTTCGCGGACGAGACAACGGCAGCTGTAAAAGAGGACAAGATGGTCGTAAGAATCATCCACCTCGATGAAAACGGAAACCTGTTGGAAGAGGACAAGCAGACAGCGACAGAAGAAACAGAGAGTTCTGAAGAGACGACAGATAAAGAAGAAGCAAATGCTGATGAGGCAGACTCCGATGAGGAGGAAGCGGCTGAGGCAGAAGCCGACGAGGCAGAGGCAGAACTTGAGGCAGCTATCGAAGTTGAGAATGATCTCCGTTCCGAAATTGTTACATATGCGCTCCAGTTCGTAGGAAACCGCTACAAATACGGCGGAACAAACCCGAATACTGGTGTTGACTGTTCTGGATTTACCTCCTATGTAATGCGTCACGCAGCAGAAGTTGAACTTCCGCATTCTTCCGGCGGACAGTCTCGTATGGGCCGCCAGGTAAGCAGCTCCGAGATGCGCCCGGGCGATATTATCTGCTACGGATCCGGAAAGAGGATCAACCATGTTGCTCTCTACATCGGAAACGGACAGATCGTACATGCCTCCACAGAGAGAACCGGAATCAAGGTTTCCAGATGGAACTACCGCACACCGGTGAGAATCGTAAATGTACTTGGCGATTAACCTGAAAATTGGATAAAGGATAAAAAGGATTAAAAAAGTGCTCTTTACAGCAGATCGTTAGGATTGCTGCAGAGAGCATTTTTTTACTGCGATGCATTCGAAAGAGGTCGTCAGCAGCAGATTTATACTATCTTCTCTGACGGTTCCCAGCATGAAGAATAAGCTTAAACACTCCTGCCTGTTCCAAGGTTTTCGCCACGAGGAAGAAGATCAGGGAGTCCACCGGCCACTGGATCAGGTTCTTGATGGCGCGGGCTGGCAGAATTGCTAAAAATCCCTTTCCGTTTAAGAGCGTCAACCAGTAAGTGCCGAGGACGATGTTGCAGAGAACGATCACCACGAGCTTTGCCGTGAGGATCCGCGGCAGGGAAAGGTTCTTTTTATAGAAGAACAGGCCGTAGATAAACGCCGCAAGCATCGCGTTGAACGTAAAGCCCGGCATAAATCCGCCGTCCGGCTTTAACATAAACTTGATCACATCCATAGCGCCGCCGAATAATCCGCCGACGACCGGGCCGAACAGATAATCCACCAGCATATTTGGGATCGAACCGAAGCCGATCTTTAAGTTTGGTGTGATCTTAAAAGAGTAGTATCCAAGTACAACGGACAGCGCGCCGAACATGGCACAGGTAGTGATAGTGGTGACCTTCTTGAATTCACGGGATGATTCAAAAATCCTGGAAAAGAGGTCGTTCGAGCTTTTTTGCATAAAAAATACCTCCTTTGCAGATTCTCGGACCACAACAGGAGATAATAGACGGAGCTATCTTCTGATGCAGCGGGATGCGATATGTGCACCGCGGGAAATTCCCTTCGTCCTGCCAGCAACTCCCTGTCTGGCGGGCACTTGACGCGCACACGTCTACTCTGCATGTTTGTTTGATTTTCAGGGCGGTCAGCGCCCCTGATGCAATTACAGTATCATGAATGGTGCGGAATGTAAAGGGTGAAATAAGGAAAAAACGGAAGAAAGGCGAAAATCAGACGGAACATGTACCCGGAAAACGCAGGTGGGTCGAAACGATACGGCCGAAAAGCTTTTTTGACGAAAGAATGTGGAAAAAATTTACGTAATTTCGGTGTTTTGATATATATACTTTTTGAAAACACTGATTTATAATACAGCAAGTTCGTTTGAAACATGTAGACCATGGGAAACGTATGTCAGAGAGTCAGGAAGATTCAACCGGAACCATGATTTACAGAACATAAAAACTGAGTAAAATGACACAGGAGAGTTACATATGCAGAAAAGTGAGGTAAAGGATCTGACAGTCGGATCGCCAATGAAGCTGATCTTAAGCTTTGCAGTTCCGATGCTGCTGGGATTTCTTTTTCAGCAGTTTTATAACATGGTAGACACGATCATTGTCGGAAAATGCCTGGGGGTATCGTCCCTGGCGGCAGTTGGTTCGACGGGTTCCATCAACTTTATGATCATCGGTTTCTGTACCGGTGCCTGCAGCGGATTTGCGATCCCGGTGGCGCAGAAGTTCGGCGCGGGTGATTATACGGGAATGAGGAAGTTCGTGGCGAACGCCGGATGGCTCTCAGCGGTGTTTGCGGTGGTCATGACGACGATCGTCGGACTGCTCTGCATGAACATTTTACAGTGGATGAATACGCCGGAGGACATTATCCAGGGCGCCTATGATTACATTTTTGTGATCTTCCTTGGAATCCCGGTCACATACCTCTATAACATGCTGGCGGGCATCATCCGAAGTCTGGGCGACAGCAAGACACCGGTCTACTTCCTGCTCCTGTCCTCCCTCATGAACATCGGTCTCGACTTTTTTACGATCCTGGTCCTTGGCATGGGCGTTGGCGGACCGGCTCTGGCGACGGTCATCTCCCAGGGAATCTCCGCGGTACTGTGCCTGATCTACATGATCAGGCATTACCCGATCCTTCATATGAAAAACGGCGAGTGGAAGCCAGACGGAAGAATGCTCGGCACCCTCTGCAGTATGGGAATCCCTATGGGACTCCAGTATTCCATCACGGCCATCGGCAGCGTTGTGCTCCAGACTGCGGTAAACTCCTTAGGTTCCATGGCGGTTGCGGCGGTATCCACAGGAAGCAAGGTCAGCATGTTCTTCTGCTGTCCGTTTGACGCACTGGGTGGAACCATGGCGACTTACGCGGGACAGAACGTGGGTGCGAAGAAGCTTGACCGCGTGAAAGAGGGACTAAAGGCGGCGAGTCTGATCGGAATCATTTACTCTGTGATCGCATTTGTGATCCTGTTCTTCGGTGGAAAGTATATCGCGCTGCTCTTCATGGACGCGGACCAGACGGAGATCATCGGGCGCGTGGCGATGTTCCTTATCGGAAACAGCATGTTCTACATACCGCTTACCTTTGTTAATGTGGTGCGTTTTACGATCCAGGGAATGGGATTCTCCACATTCGCGATCCTCGCGGGTGTCTGCGAGATGGCGGCGCGATCTCTCGTGGGCTTCTGCCTCGTTCCGGTATTCGGCTTCCTTCCGGCATGCTTTGCAAGCCCGTTAGCGTGGATCTTCGCGGATGCTTTCCTGATCCCGGCGTTCTTCCACTGTATGAAAAAATTAAAAGTTCTTTTCGGGGAAGCTGCATAATCGTTCGGGAACGGACCATACTAGAGGATGCAGCGGCGGAAAATGTCCGCGGCTTGAAAACCACTCTAGGAGGTACGAAAAAATGGCAAGAAACAGCTATGATATGGACGACAACATGAAGAGCAGCGAGTCTGAGACCTACGATAAGACAAAGAATCAGAGCAGAAACAGCCAGAACCGTTCTGAAAACAGCAGCCAGAATCGCACAAGAAACAGTTCCAGGGACTCTATGGATAATGGCAGAAACTGCAAGAGATAAAAAGATGCGGATGTGAAGACAGCACACATTCGCAGAATATGATGAAAGCGGCGGCAGGAGCAGAACCTGCCGCTGTTTTTATGTAACAGGGAATTCCTGGGAATTCCCTGTTACATAAAAAGGCACTAACACGCCAAAGATGCGCACTCGCGCGAGGATGCAGATTGTCGCAAGCGACCGCGCGAGGTGCGAGAATGTGCCAAGGCACATTTTTTGTGTAATAGTGTACATAGAACCTGTCCGGACCGCCCGGCATACCTTACATTAAGGATATGTTTCAGGAGAAGGTATATGTTTCGGACGATTTCGGTGCAGCAGTTGGAGTATCTTCTGGACGGGGAGCGGACATTCACCTTGTTGGATGTGCGGGAGCAGAGGGAATATGAGGCAGGACATCTCCTGGGGGCTGTGAACCTGCCTTATGAGCGGCTGGATGAAGTGGAGGCGGAGATTCCGAAAGACCGCCCTGTGGTCATCTACTGCGCCTACGGGGGCCAGAGCCTGCTTGCGGCGAGGAAGCTTGCAGGGTGCGGGTATGACGCGGTGAATGCACTTGGGGGACTTCATTATTATAGAGGGAAGTATTATGTGAGATGTAAAGAGTAGCACATTCTTGCACCGAACGCGGTTATCAGTGATAAGCTGCATCCGGGAGCCAGGCTTATTGTATAAGCAGTTCGGAAAAAATGCGGAATGTAGGTCTGTTTTGAGGTTCGGCAGGGATTGACAGGGACGCTGCAAACCCTTAAAATTAAATGGAATATGACCATTTGGCGTAAGTCATGGATGGCGTGAAACTATGAAAATACAGTAACTGCTAAGATACCAGGCAGTTACATGACACATCAGAACGGAGAAAATCAGATTGAATACATTTGAATTAATCGTCCCATGCCATTTCGGCCTGGAGGCAGTCATGAAAAAGGAGATCCTGGATCTCGGATATGAGGTCAGCCAGGTGGAGGATGGCCGTGTGACGTTTATCGGCGATGCGGAGGCGATCTGCCGCGCCAATATTTTCCTCAGAACGACAGAGCGCGTGCTCTTAAAAGTCGGCAGCTTCCACGCGGAGACCTTCGAGGATCTGTTCCAGGGAACCCGCGCGATCCCGTGGGAGGAATATCTCCCGAAGGACGCGAAATTCTGGGTCGCAAAGGCGTCCTCCATCAAGAGTAAGCTTTTCAGCCCGTCTGACATCCAGTCCATCATGAAAAAAGCCATGGTGGAGCGGATGAAAAAGGCGTACGGGATCGAGTGGTTCCCGGAAAACGGCGCGAGCTTCCCGCTCCGTGTCTTCCTTCACAAGGACACGGTGACAGTGGCTCTCGACACCACCGGTGAGTCCCTGCATAAGCGCGGCTACCGCACACTGACGAGTAAAGCACCGATCACGGAGACGCTGGCGGCGGCGCTCATCATGCTGACCCCGTGGAAGAGCGACCGGATCCTCGTGGACCCGTTCTGCGGAAGCGGCACCTTCCCCATCGAGGCGGCGATGATCGCGGCAAATATGGCACCGGGAATGAATCGTGAGTTCCTGTCCGAGGACTGGAAGCACCTGATCCCCAGAAAATGCTGGTATGACGCCATGGACGAGGCGAACGATCTCGTGGACCTCTCCGTCCAGACGGATATTCAAGGATATGATATCGACGGTGATATCGTCCGTGCGGCGAGAGCGAACGCGAAGGCAGCAGGAGTCGATGAGCTGATCCATTTCCAGCAGAGATCCGTCAGCGACCTGAGCCACCCGAAAAAGTACGGCTTCCTGATCACGAACCCGCCGTACGGTGAGCGAATTGAAGATAAAAAGAATCTGCCGGAGTTATATAAGACCATCGGCGAGCGCTTCGCGGAGCTGGACTCCTGGTCTGCCTATATCATTACGGCTTACGAAGACACCGAGCGGTATTTCGGCCGCAAGGCGGATAAGAATCGGAAGATCTACAATGGTATGATGAAGACCTACTTCTACCAGTTCTTAGGACCGAAACCGCCGAGAAAGCGTGAGGACAGAAGAGAAGAGAGATAACAGACCGGCAGCAGACACATAGAGATGACAAAAAAGCCGATTGCAGGCAGAAACGCAGGTAAGCGGATATGAGAAGTCGAAGAAGAAAAGGGCGCAGAAACAGAGACGGCCTGTGGATCTGTGGGATCGCGGTGCTGGCAGCCGGGGCTGTCTTTACAGCGAGGACAGAGATCCTGGATCTGGTAACCACAGAGATCGCCTTTGTGCTGGATCCGAAACAGGAAGGCGGAGAGAAAGAATCTGACCAGGATATTGCGGAGCGTGTGGAAAGCACGGACGGGGGTAAGGAAACGCTGACAGATGGCGGCGTGGATCTGGCAGAAACAGATGAAGCGGGAGCTGATCCTGACCAGAAGAATACAGATGCAGGAACGGAGGCTTCCGGCAGCGGAAATTCGGATCCGGAAGCCATAGAACTCCCCTCATCCTATGACATCCGTGAGCATCGAACTGTCTCCGTCTCCGACCAGGGAGATCTTGGCACATGCTGGGCGTTCGCGGCGTTAAAGGCGGTGGAGACCTCTATGCCGGAGTCCATGGCGGTGCCGCTCTCGGCGGACCACATGTCGATCCACAACAGTTTTGGGATCAGTCAGAATTCCGGCGGCGATTACAGTATGGCGATGGCGTATCTTTTAGCCTGGCAGGGACCTGTCTCCGAGGAGGATGATCCCTATGGGGACAGCACTTCGCCGGACGACCTTGCACCTGTCTGCCACGTCCAGGAGATCCGGATCCTGCCGGAACGGAATTACGACGCGGTAAAACGGGCGGTGTATTTATATGGCGGTGTCCAGACGTCCCTCTACCTCCCGTCAGAAAACCGGGTGAGTGATGAGGATGTCTGCTACAAAGGCAGCGAAGAACCGAACCATGACGCGGTGATCATCGGATGGGATGACAATTATCCGAAAGAAAAATTTGCATCGAACCCGGAATCGGACGGAGCGTTCCTCTGCGTGAACAGCTGGGGAGAGAACTTCGGAGACGGCGGCTTTTTCCATGTGTCCTACGAGGACAGCTGGATCGCGGAGAGCGGAATCTCCTCCTGCGGCATCGGACCGGCGGACAATTTCGACAGGAATTACCAGAGCGACCTCTGCGGCTGGACCGGGCAGATGGGATTCGGCGAGCCGGAGGCCTGGATGGCGAACGCGTATACAGCGGAGTCAGACGAGACGCTGGAGGCGGTGGGCTTCTACGCTACGGCACCGGACACGGAGTATGAAGTGTATGTGTTTGACGGGGACAGCTTCCGTGAACATGTGGAAAATAATGTGAAATTCCAGACGGACAGTGGAAAAGTCCTGGCATCCGGGACACTGCTGGATACGGGATTTTATACAGTGAACCTGGCAAAGTCCCAGGAACTGGATGCAGGCGAAATGTTCGTTGTGGCGGTAAGGATCCGCACGCCTGGGACGACGCAGCCGGTGGCGGTGGAGTATGCTGGGGGCGGACGGACCGGAAATATTGACATAGGCGACGGCGAGGGGTATATTAGTTTCGACGGCTCTTTGTGGGAACGGACGGAGACATCCAAGAGATGCAACGTGTGCCTGAAGGCCTACAGCCGGAAAATTGGAAAGTGAGAGATACATGGAACATAAAATTGTTTTTGCAACATCAAATGCCGGAAAAATGCGGGAGATCCGCGAGATTTTAAAAGACCTCGGGGCGGAGATCCTGTCCATGAAGGAAGCCGGTGTGGATATTGATATTGTTGAGGATGGAGATACATTCGCGGCAAATGCGTTAATTAAGGCAAAAGCCGTGTGGGAGAAGACAGGCGGGATCGTTCTGGCAGATGACTCCGGTCTTGTGATCGATGCGTTGAACGGGGAGCCGGGCGTTTACTCCGCGCGCTACATGGGAGAGAAGACTTCCTATGAAATTAAAAACTGGAACCTGATCCACCGCCTTGATGGTGTTCCGGAGAAAAAGCGCACGGCGCGTTTCGTCTGCGTGATCGCGGCAGTTCTCCCGGATGGAAGAACCCTGACAGCGGAGGGAACCATGGAGGGTGTGATCGCCCATGAACCGGCTGGCGCAGGCGGATTCGGCTATGACCCGATCCTGATGCTGCCGGAGTACGGAAAGACATCGGCGGAGATCACCATGGATGAGAAGAATGCCATCAGTCACCGCGGAAAAGCGCTTCGGGCGATGAAGAAACGTCTTGCAGAAGAGATCGGAGAATAAAGTATGAAAATTCTGATCGTGAGCGATACCCACAGAAGAGATGGAAATCTCAGGGAAATTATTGAGAAACAGTCCCCGTTCGATATGCTGATCCACCTGGGCGATACCGAGGGCAGCGAGGCATATTTTAAGGAATGGGTAAATAATGATAACTGCGTGATCCGCGTGGTGCGCGGAAATAATGACTTCTTCTCCCAGACAGACAGGGAGAAGGAGATCTCGATCGGAAAATACCGGGCATTTCTGACCCATGGCCATATGTACGGCGTATCTTTCGAGCTGGAGACGATCAAGGAAGAGGCGAGAGCCAGAAAAGCCGATATCGTCATGTTCGGACATACCCACAAGCCGCATCTGGAGTACTGTGAGGACGGGCTTGTTGTATTGAACCCGGGAAGTCTCTCCTATCCGAGACAGGACGGAAGAAAGCCGTCCTACATGCTGATGGAGCTTGATCGGAACGGTGAGGCACATTATACGGTCTGTTATGTGGATCAGGACAGGGATATTCCGTCGGGACTTTACTAGGCGGGACCGGAAATAATTGGCACAAAACAGATAAAATCAGAAAGCAGTTTTCGAAGAATAAGTTCGGAACTGCTTTTTGTATGAAATCAGATAGCTGCCTGCGCAGAAAGTGCGTATGCAGCCAATTGTAGAAGAAATGCCGCCGGAACAGAGATAGTGGAGGATTCAGCCTCGAATAAAGCCTCGAATAAATAAAAAAAGTGGTTGACAATCCAACCTATCTACGGTATAATTTTAAACGCATTTAGTGAACTTTTGTTTTTAAATGCTTTGCGAAATCCCCGGGGTGTGGCTCAGCTTGGCTAGAGCGCCTGGTTTGGGACCAGGAAGTCGCAGGTTCGAATCCTGTCACCCCGATTTTTATCGAAAAAAAGATAAAAAACTTGTTGACAAATGAGTGAATATGAGATATAATCTACTGGTCAGCGAAAAAAGAAAAATTTTCCTGCGGGTGTAGTTCAATGGTAGAACACCAGCCTTCCAAGCTGGATACGTGGGTTCGATTCCCATCACCCGCTTTGCTTTTGCGAAAAAGCATAATGAGTCTGTAGCTCAGTTGGATAGAGCAACGGCCTTCTAAGCCGTGGGTCGGGGGTTCGAATCCCTTCAGGCTCATTTGAAATCAAGTGTGATTTCGAATTTTATATTATGGTGGGTATAGCGCAGCTGGTTAGCGCGCCAGATTGTGGCTCTGGAGGCCCAGGGTTCGAATCCCTGTATCCACCCGTATTTCCCTGGGAAGCAGTTCCCGGGGCTTTTTTGCATTTTACGAAAGGTTAGATGTGAAATTTGATCGTGAAGTGAAAGTGGAAACGCAGATCATTAACGGATATTATTTTACAGAGAGATATCCGGGAGATGAGAGTGTTGAGGTGACGAAGGAAGACCTGGACGTGTGCGCGGATGCGGTGGAACATTGTCGGGAAAGCATTCTGAAGATGATTCAGGAAATAGAAAATGAACTCAATGAAAATGAAGAAAGCTGAATTTCTATAATAGAAATTCAGCCTTTTTCCGCTGGGCCAGCGGGATTCGAACCCTCGAGTGCAGGAGTCAAAGTCCTGTGCCTTACCGCTTGGCGATGGCCCATTGCCATAACAATAGTATTCTATCATAAGACTGAAAAAAAAACAAGCAGAGGATTGGCGACTTGCCATCTGGTTCGCCATATGCTGATCTGGATAAGAAAGCGCATGGCAGAACTTTAACTATGGTTTGACAGGAAAGGAGTATAGCAATGACAGAGGAAAAAACAGCAGAGGTTGTGGAAAACACAGAAAAAAAAGGATCAGCCTGTTTAAAATCGAGAGGTGAGCTGGCGAGAGAATTGTTCCGGGAAGGTTACAACTGCTCTCAGGCGGTGACACTGGCGTTTGCGGATGAACTGGAGACGCGCGGAATCAGCAGAGAGATGGCGGCAGGCCTGGCGTCCTCGTTTGGCGGCGGCCTCGGAAGACTTCGGGAGGTATGTGGCTGTGTCAGCGGAATGGCACTGGTCTGTGGGGCTCTGGAAGGCTATACAGACCCGAAAGCGGCGGCGGAGAAGCAGGATCACTATAAAAGGATTCAGAAGCTTGTAACGACGTTTAAAGACGAGAACGGCAGCTATATCTGCAGGGAACTTTTATCGGGGATCAATTCGGATACAACTCCGGTTCCGGAGGCGAGAACGGAGAGCTACTATAAAAAGCGCCCATGTGCAGAGCTTGCAGCCTGTGCAGCGGATATTCTGGAGAGACACTTGGAAGAACTACAGAAATAGAATTGAATTTCCGATCTTGAGAAGAAAAGAACGCATCTCTGAGGTATCATTATGGCAACAAAAAATGACCCGCCGCAAAAGCGACGGGTCATTCTGCCGTTATATTTTACACAATAAGCTTTGTAAGCTGCTATACTCTGAATTAGAGGATTCCAGCCGGAAGAGCAACGCCTACGCCCGGTCCGAACGGAAGTCCGATCATCATCCAGATAACAACTACGATGATCCATGCGATCTGAAGAACGATGGACATCGGGATCATATTGGAGATCAGAGTACCGATCTTGAGATCCGGAACGTACTTTGTCTGAGCAACACTTAAGATCATCCAGATATATGCGGACATCGGTGTCCAGCAGTTGAACGGGGAGTCACCAATTCTGTAAAGTAACTGTGTGAAGCCCGGATGATAACCGAGGAGCATGAACATCGGAACGAAGATCGGAGCGAAAATAGCCCACTTCGCGGAACCGGAGGATACGAAGATGTTGACGAAGGAGCAGAGAAGGATGAAAGCTACACAGAGCGGAATGCCTGTGAAGCCAGCAGCCTCGAGTCCGTCAGCACCTGCGATCGCAAGGAGTGTACCAAGCTTTGTCCAGTTGAATAAGCCCTGGAACTGTCCACAGAAGAAGCAGAACAGAACGTAGGAACCCATACCGGCCATCTGCTTTGACATTGCCTTGTTGACATCAACAGCGTTCTTGAATGTGCCTGCAGTGAAGCCGTATGCAAGACCGCAGAGGCAGAACAGAACGAACAGGATCGGGATCAGGCCCTTTAAGAGCGGGGATCCGATAAACGCACCGTTCTCGCCGGAAAGAAGACCGGTGAAGAATCCGATTGCAATGATGATGATGTAGATGATCGCGGTAAGAGCTGCAGCATTAAGACCTTTCTTCTGCTGCGGAGTAACTTCTTCAAGTTTTGCTTCTCCGGCACCCTCGTATTTTCCGAAACGCGGCTCGATCATATGTACGGAACAGAATCCGATAACTGCTGCACAGAGGAAGGTGGAGAAGATCATGAAGAACCAGTTACAGGTCGGGTCAACCTGGAATGTTGTATCCGGGATGAATGCCTTGATCGCATCGTTTGTAAGACCCTGTAACAGAGTATCAGTACCGGCAACCATCAGGTTTGCTGTGAAACCGGCCTGAGCACCTGCGTAACCAACCATCATACCAACTACCGGGTGCTTGCCTACGCCCATGTAAACGATGGCAGCCATCGGCGGGATAACGACCATAGCGGTATCGGAAGCGATGTTACCAACGGTACCAACGAATGCGATTACGTACGGGATCATAGCTGCAGGAACGTTCTTTAAGGAACTGTTCAGCATGGAGATCAGCATTCCGGACTCCTCACAGAGACCAATACCGAGTGTCATGGTGATAACCAGACCTAACGGAGCGAAGCCTGTGAAGTTCTTTACCATGTTGCCTAAGATCCAGTCAACGCCGTCTTTGGAGAACAGGTTCGCAGATGTTACGACCTCTCCGGAAGCCGGGTTTGTAAGGGCAACGCCCATTACACTGAAGATGCAGCCGATGATGGCTGTGATAAGGAAGAGCCAGCAGAACAGAATCGCTGGCGGCGGCAATTTGTTACAAACTTTTTCGATACCATCAATCAGTTTGTCCACGCCGGTTTTCTTAGCGGTAGTGTTTTCACTCATTTGAAAAACCTCCTGTAAACTTAATTTACGGGACCTAAACCCCCGAGATCCCGCTTGCATGGATATTATACTATAAATGGTTCAAAAAAGCTATATGTTTTTTATAAAGTGTTTATAATTTTTATTTTTAGATTAGAAAACTGAAAAAAAAGCCGGAGATTTCGCCAAATGGAATGATAAATATTTGGTAAAAATGCACAAATCAGGAAATGGCGATTATGAGAAGATTATTGCGTTTATAGTGGTTTCATGTTAAGATAAAGTATCGTGCATGAAACGTGATGACAGATAATAAAGGAATCCTGCCTGACGGATTCAAAAAAGACTGTCAGTGGCAGCAAGTGCCAATGTGCGGTTAATTGAATACCTGGGAGGATATAATATGTTTGGTGGAAACTTTCAGACATGGAAACTTCATTCGGCGCAGGACTACTTTATGTTCTTTGCCTACATACTGGCCGGTGTGCTGGTGTTCTGGCTGATCGCGAAACACATGAACAAACAGCGGAACCACGAGAAGGCAGTGGAAAAGGTTTCCGGACGGCTGAAGAAGATCTGCGGAAAGCCCGGTGAGGTTTTAAAGAACGCGACTTTAAATCTGCCGGAAGGAAAAATGACGTTTGATGTGGTCCTTATGGATAAGAGAGGCGTTTACCTTGTAAGAACTTACGGCTGGGGAATTAAGATATACGGAACTCCGGACGGAGCAATGTGGCGGAGAGAGGACGCAAAGAGAAAAGAGGAGTTTGAAAATCCGCTTCTGGAGCTGAAAAAAGGCGCGGCGGAGATCACAAAGGTGATGGAAGAAAACGGAGTTCAGAGCCTGAAGGTGATGCCGATGGTCGTATTCGCGGACAACTTCCAGACTCCGGAGCTGTATCTCGGATATGGTTCTTTCTCCACAACGTATCAGGAATTAAAGAGCTGGTATAAAAAACAGTCGGGTGTAAAAGAAGTCCAGTACGATTACGATAAGGTTTCTTCTATTATAAAAGAACTTGCAAAATAGGAAAACGGAAGATGAATAAAACGGGCAGTTCCGGAATGGAGTTGCCCGTTTTTTGACAAATCTGTTATGTACTGCCGAAAGTTTTAAAGGATACCAACCGGAAGAGTGGAACCAACACCCGGTCCGATCGGAAGACCGATGAGATACCAGATGATGAAGAAGATCACCCAGATCACTTCAAGGATAACAGCGATCGGAAGAAGGTTGGAAATAAGAGTACCGATCTTTATATCCTTCATGTACTTTGTCTGTGCGGTTGCAAGAATCATCCAGATATACGCAGACATCGGAGTAACTGCGTTTGTCGGGGAATCGCCAAGTCTGTAAAGTAACTGTGTAAAGCCCGGATGGTAGCCAAGGAGCATGAACATCGGAACGAAGATCGGTGCGAAGATCGCCCATTTTGCGGAACCGGAGGACATGAAAATGTTTACACAGGTTACAACGAAGATAAAGCAGATGAATAACGGGATACCTGTGAAGCCTGCGGACTGAATAAGATCAGCACCGCCGATCGCAAGGAGTGTACCAAGCTTTGTCCAGTTGAATAAGCCCTGGAACTGTCCGCAGAAGAAACAGAAGGAAACGTAGGAGCCCATTGCTGCCATCTGCTTGTTCATTGCTTTACTGATGTCGCCGGATTTTTTGAATTTACCGGAAGCGAAGCCATATGCGATCGCACAAACGGAGAAGAATACAAACAGGATCGGGATCAGACCCTTTAAGAGCGGAGATCCAACGAAGGCACCGTTCTCAGCGGCTAACGGACCGGTAAAGAAGCCGATTACGAGGAGAATGATATACACGATGGCTGTGATTGCAGCGGCACGGAGTCCTTTGCTTTCTTCGCTTGTCAGCTTTTCAATCTTTTCATCAGTATTGCCTTCGTATTTTCCGAAACGCGGCTCTACAACCTTTGTACAAACAAAACCGATCACGATCGAGCAGAGGAATGTAGAAGCAATCATGAAGAACCAGTTACAGGTAACATCTACCTGGAAAGTTGTATCCGGTAAAAAGCCCTTGATTGCATCGTTTGTAAGCCCCTGAAGCAGGGAGTCGGTACCGGCAACCATCAAGTTTGCAGTAAAGCCGGCGTTCGCGCCTGCGTATCCACAGATCATACCAACGACCGGATGTTTTCCTGCACCGATATAGAGGAGCGCAGCAAGCGGAGGAACGATGATGTTTGCGGTATCGGAAGCAATATTTCCAATCGTACCGACGAATGCGATGAGGTACGGAATAAGAGCCGGAGGAACATCGCTCAGACATCCCTTTAAGAGGGACATTATCAGTCCGGACTCCTCACAGAGACCGATACCGAGTGTCATGGTGATTACCAGACCAAGCGGTGCGAAACCAGTAAAGTTCTTTACCATATTATTAAGGAACCAGTCAAGTCCGTCTGCCGAGAAGAAGTTCTGGGAAACAACGGCCTCTCCGGATGCCGGGTTGATCAGGCTTACACCGGCTACGGTTGCGATCGTACCGATGATCGCTGTGAAAAGGAAGAGCCAGCAGAACAGGATTACCGGATCGGGAAGTTTGTTACATACGTTTTCGACTACGGTCAATGCCTTGTCGAGCCAGGTCTGCTTTGTTGCAGTATTGGTGTTTTCGCTCATACAGAAACCTCCTGTGATAGTAAAAGTACGAAATAACTGAAAAAACAGGAAGATTTCCAGCAATTTCGCCGATGAAGTAAAAAGTTAATTCTTTGCTAAGAATGAAAAATATTAACTTTTTATAAAACGATTATATATCTTTTGTAAATAACTGTCCATACCTTTTTTATTTAGTCAAATGTTTTTACAGCTCATATTATTAATACAATTCAAATAAATTAGAAAATTCAGACAAAAACAAAATGGATCCAGAGAGATCCGGTCAGGAAACCGGATAAAGCTGAGGTATTTTCTTGCGGAGATGGCAGATCCATGTTAAGATGATTGAGTAAGATTTGCGATGCAGGGCCCGGAAAAGAGGTCTTTGCAGCAGGAAAAACAGGAGGGGTTAGCAGATGATTAACGAAAAGAGACTGCTCGACACATTCATTGGCTACGCGATGATCGACAGCGAGACAAAGAATGAGAAAGCGATGGGGGAAAAGTTAGTTGAGGATCTGAAGACACTCGGTCTGGAAGTAAAGACCGATAAGGCCGGAGAGGGGTTCGGATCCAACGGATTTAACGTATGCGCATATCTTCCGGGAACGATTCCGGGTGAGCCGACGATTATGTGTGCGCACATGGATACCGTGACTCCGGGTAACGGGATCAAACCGTTGATCGATGACGGAATTATCCATACAGACGGATCTACGATCCTTTCCGGTGATGACAAGTCCGGAATCGCGGCGATCATGGAGGCTGTCAAGGTGATCAAAGAGCAGAATCTTCCGTGCCGCAACACAGAGATCTTATTCACCATCGGTGAAGAGGGCGGAATGAACGGCGTTAAAAATATGGATCTGTCCATGATCAAAGGCAAAGAGGCAATGGTATTCGATGCCAGCGGTGATGTTGGAAAGATCTTAACCTGCGGACCTGGCCAGATCAAGATCTTCGCGACGATCATCGGACGTTCCTCCCATGCAGGACTTGCTCCGGAAGAGGGAATCAGTGCGATTCAGGTAGCGGCAAAGGGAATCGCAAAGATGAACCTGCTCCGCATTGATGAGGAGACGACCTGCAATATCGGTACCTTAAAGGCTGAGTACGCAACCAATATCGTTCCGGAAAAGGCTGAGTTCGTGGCAGAGGTGAGAAGCCGCAACCTCGATAAATTAAACGCGCAGGCTGCCCATATGCAGAAATGTTTACAGGATGCCTGTGACGAGATGGGCGCAAAGCTTGAGATCGAGTTAAAGACAAACTATGTAAGCTTCAATGTTGCGAACGACGATCCGATGGTACAGAGAGTGTTCGAGTCCTGCAAGCGCATCGGCTGCGAACCGATGACTGCAAAGGGCGGCGGCGGAAGCGACGCGAACGTAATGGCCCTTCACGGAATCAAGCCGATCGTTCTCTCTACCGGTATGACGAAGGTACATACTACGGGCGAGACGCTGAAGATCGAGAACCTCAATAAGTGCGCGGAGCTTGTTCTGGATCTGATGACACACTAATGAATAATAGAATAAGATTTGCGGAATATATAAAAAGAAGGCAAATAGATTACAGGGCAGCCGATAAAAGGGCTGCTCTGTTTTTTATGTAACAGGAAATTCCGAGGAATTTCCTGTTACATAAAAAGGCACTGACGTGCCAAAGATGCGCACTCGCGCGAAGATGTAGACTGTCGCAAGCGACCGCGCGAGGCGCGAGAATGTGCCAAGGCACATTCTTTTTTAGTTTAACAGGAGATTACGATGGAACGACCAGATAAAAAAGGCACTAACGTGCCCTAAGATGCGCATTCGCGTGAAGATGCAGATTGTAGCAAATACCTGTGCTGGGTGAGAGGACACGTCGATTGATTTTCAGACATGAAAAAACTCCGGTTCTGGCATACCGGAGTTTTTTCACACAAATACTAAAAAAGGGGGATGTATGAGTATCGAATATATGTCAATTCCGGATCCTTGTGGATCCGAGAATTATGTTTAGTCGAGTCCGGCATAAATGTGCGCGCATTTCATTTACCTGCCGGCCCCATTTTTATATATACCTGATCAGGCGCTACACGCCTCGTCTTTCGTTTTTATAAAACGCTTCGTGATGTTTTTGCTGATTGGTATCTTTTATGATACAAAGTATACAGGAAGAATGTGACGGAAGTATGGAGAAACTCTAAAAGGAAAATAAAATAAGTGGAGATTTTCTAACGAAAAAATAACCATTTCTTTAGAATTTGTTTATTGTCATGAAAAAGGAGCCGTGGTATAGTTCTGATGCAGTATAACAGGTGGCTGTATGCCGGAAAATCCCCTGAGTACCCGGGGAGATGTCTGCGGGGCAGATACCGGAAAAGCAGATGATTCCTGGAGCACATATAAAAGAAGAATCCGGGAGCACATATAAGATCAGAGGAGGAACTTTTAATCATGAAGAAACACGTTTTACTGTCGGCGGCGCTCTGCATGACAGCGGTGATGGCGACCGCATGCGGATCAAAACATACACAGACACAGGAAAACGCAGCAAAGACAACGACAGAAGCTGCCGATGCGGAAACGAAAGCGGCGGACACGACAAAACCGGATCTTTCCAATGTGGATCCGAAGATGGCGGAAGGTCCGGGAGCGTTCGAGACAGATGAGAGCTCTGAAGGTGTACAGGTGGAGGAGATCTCCGGTGAGGAGCTGGCGAAGCTCCAGAGTGAGGTGGCTGCAAAGCTTGAAAAAACGGATTACAAGTCTTACGCAAAGGAGCTTGTCGAGATCGTGAAGAATAAGGATATGGAAGGCCTTGCGGACCATATTGATTTTCCGGCGTTTATCTCCTGTGTGAAGACAAACGGCGGAATGGTGGATACAAAGGAAGATTTCATGAAACTGGACCCGGCGGAGATCTTTTCCGATGAGATGGAGGCAGCGATCGGAAAGGTGGATGTTGATACCCTTGAACCGGTTATGGCAGGAATCGTTCTGGGCGACGGTGTTCCGAATATCATCCTCGGCATTACCGTGGACGGAGAACTTGCGATCACAGGAATGAATTACTGAAAATCATGGGCGGACCGATGGATCCTCTACATAAGAAAATAAAGTCTGAAGAAAAAATGAAGGGACATGGAAGTAACTGTGTCTCTTTTTTCTATATATAAATATAGAAGAAATATGAATCAGATCTGGATTTACCCGGAAAATCATTCGGCGATTTTTGGACAATCATCCAACTGTGTCCAAATATAGCAAATTATTGACAAAAGAATTCATGAAATATCTGTAAAGTCGATGCGTAGAAATGGACAAATCCGCAAATATTTAGTATAATGGCGGTATGCGTTACGCGGTAAGTGAGGTGGGAGAAAATGCGTCAGAAAAAAAACGGACTTGAAAACCTGGTGCTGATCACCCAGCTCGGACTCAATGTTGTGACACCGGTCCTTATCTGTGTGCTTCTCGGAAGCTGGATCGATAAAAAGACCGGACTTCATACCGTTCTGATCTTCCTGATCCTGGGTGTTCTCTCGGGCGGCCTGAGTGCATATAAGATGGCGAAGCATATCATAGACAGAGAGAAAGAAGACGAAGACAGGGAAAAGAAAGAGCAGGTAAAGCAGTGGGAGAGCCGTTTCGGAACCGGAGACGGTGCTGACCGTCCCAAAAGATGGCGGTGACGGCCGAAGGGACGGCAAAGAAGACGGTACCCATAAACGAAAGCGGAATATGAAGCAGCAGTGAACTGTCCGGCAAAAGACAGCCTCGGTAGGGTAATTGAAAGGGTGGAACAATCGTGAGTGATAAGACAAAGAGACAGGTAGTGGGAATGAGCATCGGGATTCTGATCCATAATATGATCTTGCTTCTCATCTGCCTTATTTTTTTTCGAACCGTTCCGGTGATCGCCGGAGTGCTGATCGGAGCCGCGGCGGCGGAGGTACTGCTCATCAGTATCGCGAGATCCACGGAACTCTGTGTGGAATCGGCTGATGGGGCGTACAGCAGCAAAAAGATGGTGATCCATTCGCTGATCCGCAGCCTGTGCGCGGTAATACTGGTGTGCCTTTTATGGAAATTTACGACGATCAACCTTCTGGCAGTCGTTCTCGGCGCACTGGGCTTGAAGACCGGAGCTTATGTGTATCCGGTACTTCAGAAACGAACCGACCGTATGGCCTGAGCTTCAGGCTTGACGGATAGAGCCTTATACGCTGCTGTTGTGGAACAGACAGCAGTCTTTCAGGAGTCTTAAGGAAAGGAGGAAAAAGGATGAATGGTGGCAGTGGTGCTGATTTCATGATCCACGGGATCGTGAAATACCATCTCTTCGGTCATGAACTCTGGCTGACGACAACAACGGTCGGAATGACGATCGTTACGATCGTTCTGCTGATTCTGGTGATAGCCGCGAACCGTGCATTAAAACATGCGACGGATGTACCTGGAACATTCCAGAATATCATCGAATTCGGTATGGAAATGCTGGAAAATATGACCACAGGGATTCTTGGCAGTTCAGCGAACCGGTTTGCGAACTATATCGGAACAATTTTTCTGTTTATTCTGTTCTGCAACCTGAGTGGTCTGTTCGGCCTGAGAACGGTTACTGCCGACTTTGGTGTTACGTTCCTTCTTGGTCTGGTTACGTTTGCGATCGTACAGTACCAGGGAATCAAAAATCATGGTGTCGGACACTTTACGGGACTGTTTCAACCTCTCCCGGTGCTGTTCCCGATCAATCTGATCGGTGAATTTGCGAATCCGATCTCGATCTCCCTTCGTCTGTTCGCGAACATGCTGTCCGGAGTTATTATCATGGGTCTCTGGTACGGAATGATGCCGGTCTTATTAAAAATCGGTATTCCGGCCGCACTTCATGTGTATTGCGACCTGTTTTCCGGGTGCATCCAGACATACGTATTCTGCATGCTGACTATGGTCTATGTAAATGATAAACTGTAGGAACGCAGGGCGGAACAGGGAAGGCAGGACCCCATCGACGCAGTCGATCGGAAAGGATTTTGCCTGTAGCTGCGAATGACAGCTATAAAATTTTTTTACAGGAGGTTTTATCTATGAATATTACAGGACAGGATTTGATCCATGCTTGCTCAGCAATCGGCGCCGGTATCGCGATGATCGCCGGTATCGGACCTGGTGTCGGACAGGGTATCGCCGCTGGTTTCGGCGCATCTGCAGTCGGCCGCAACCCGGGCGCGAAATCTGATATCACATCGACCATGCTTCTTGGACAGGCCGTTGCCGAGACGACCGGTCTTTATGGTCTTGTTGTTGCCATTATCCTTATGTTCGTTAAGCCGTTCGGTTGATCCGGATATGGGAACAGAAAAAAACTTCCGGGTATGCGCGGAAGTTTGTAAAGGAGGCGAGATGAGACCTTGGAACGGTTAATAAATTTTGACCCTCAATGGATCAACGACATTGTGATCACGGGAATCAATATTTTTATCCTGTTCTTTGTAATGTCGTATTTCCTCTTTAATCCGGCGCGTGAAGTACTGGAAAAAAGAAGAAAGCGGATCGCAGGCGATCTGGAAACGGCAAAGACGAGCCGCGAAGACGCGCTCGCGCTGAAAGCGGAGTATGAGGATAAAATAAAGTCCATCGACAAAGAGGCGCAAGAAATTCTCGACGCAGCGAGGAAAAAAGCGAAAAAGCAGGAAGCTGATATCTTATCGGAAGCGAGAGAGGAAGCAAACCGCATCGTTGACCGGGCAAACCGGGAGATCGAGCTGGAGAAGAAGAAAGCGCTTGAGGACATGAAGACGGAGATCGTTTCCATTGCGTCCCTGATGGCAGAGAAGGCGGTTGCCGCTTCCATGGATGTAAAGATCCAGGATTCCCTGATCGAGGAGACTTTAAAGGAAATGGGTGAGAGCACATGGCAAAGTTAGTGTCAAAGGTCTACGGCGACGCGCTGTTTGAAGCTGCCATGGAGCGGGATATGCTGTCGCCCGTATATGAGGAAGTACAGTCACTGCAGACGATCCTCATGGAGAATGCAGACCTTGTACAATTTTTGAACCATCCGCAGATCATAAAAGAAGAGAAGTTAAAGGTTGTGGAAAATATCTTTAAAGGAAGAGTTTCTGATGACCTGATGGGATTTCTTGAGACCGTGATCGAAAAGGGACGGCAGAAGGAGCTCCCGAAGATCCTCGACTATTTTGTGAATCGTGTAAAGGAATATAAAAAGATCGGTATCGTAACTGTCACAAGTGCGGTGGAACTCTCCGCGGAGCAGAAGGCCCATACGGAGGCGAAGCTTTTGGAGACAACAGCTTTTGTGAGTCTGGAGGTTACCTATAGCGTTGATCCTGCGATCCTCGGAGGACTCGTGATCAGGATCGGTGACCGCGTGGTGGACAACAGCATCAGGACAAGACTTGGAGAGATCCGGAGAGACTTAATGAAGCTGCAGCTGGCGTGATCCCGGCGGATCCAGGACTGGAAACAGCAGTCCGGCAGCAGAAATAATACTGAACAGTTACGTGATGAAATGGAAAAAGAAAGAAGGTGCAGACCTCAAATGAATTTAAAACCAGAAGAGATCAGCTCGGTCATCAAGGAGCAGATCGAAAGATATTCGACGAAGCTGGAAGTCTCTGACGTGGGTACTGTCATCCAGGTAGCGGACGGCATTACACGAATCCACGGTCTTGAGAATGCCATGCAGGGAGAACTTCTGGAATTTCCGGGAGAGGTTTACGGCATGGTGTTAAACCTTGAGGAGGACAACGTCGGAGCGGTTCTGCTCGGTGATTCCTCAAGCATCAGTGAGGGAGACACCGTAAAGACGACAGGACGTGTCGTTGAGGTTCCTGTGGGCGATGCCCTGACAGGACGTGTCGTGAATGCCTTAGGACAGCCTATCGATGGAAAAGGTCCGATCCTTACGGATAAATTCAGAAAGATCGAGCGTGTTGCCCACGGTGTTATCGAGAGAAAATCCGTAGATACCCCGCTTCAGACAGGTATCAAGGCGATCGATGCCATGGTTCCGATCGGACGCGGACAGCGTGAGCTTATTATCGGCGACCGTCAGACTGGTAAGACGGCGATCGCGATCGATACGATTATTAACCAGAAGGGACAGGGAGTTCACTGTATTTATGTTGCAATTGGACAGAAAGCATCAACAGTTGCGACAATCGTGAAAACTCTTGAGGAGTTCGGTGCGATGGATTACACGACGCTTGTCGTATCAACAGCTTCCGACCTTGCCCCGTTACAGTATATTGCCCCGTATTCCGGCTGCGCGATCGGTGAAGAGTGGATGGAGAACGGCGAGGATGTTCTTGTCGTTTACGATGACTTAAGTAAGCATGCGGCGGCATACCGTACCCTGTCCCTGCTTCTTAAGAGACCGCCGGGACGTGAGGCATATCCGGGCGATGTTTTCTATCTGCATTCCAGACTGTTAGAGCGTGCGTCCAGACTTTCCGATGACCTTGGCGGCGGTTCCCTTACCGCACTTCCGATCATTGAGACGCAGGCGGGTGACGTATCGGCCTACATTCCGACAAACGTCATCTCCATCACAGACGGACAGATCTACTTAGAGACCGAGATGTTCAACTCCGGTTTCCGCCCGGCGATCAATGCGGGTCTTTCTGTATCCCGAGTTGGCGGCGCGGCACAGATCAAGGCGATGAAGAAGATCGCTGCTCCGATCCGTGTGGAGCTTGCCCAGTACCGCGAGCTCGCTTCCTTCGCCCAGTTCGGTTCCGAACTTGATGCCAGCACGAAGGAACAGCTAGCCCAGGGCGAACGCATCCGTGAAGTTTTAAAGCAGCCGCAGTATCAGCCGATGCCGGTCGAGTATCAGGTCATCATTATCTATGCGGCGACAAAGAAATATCTCCTCGATATTCCGACAAATCAGGTTCTTGAGTTCGAGAAGGAACTGTTTAAGTTTATCGATACAAAGTATCCGGAGATCCCGGCAAGCATCCGCGAGGCGAAGCAGATGACACCGGAGACTGAAGAATTGCTGAAAAAAGCTATTGAAGAGTGCAAGGCAGCAAGATAAGGCAGGTGATGTATCATGGCAACCATGAGAGATATTAAACGAAGGAAATCCAGTATTGAGAGTACCGAGCAGATTACCAAAGCCATGAAACTTGTTGCCACTGTAAAACTCCAGAAATCCAGAACGAAGGCGGAAAATTCGAGACTGTACTTCAATCTGATGTACCAGACGATTCAGGAGATGCTGAAGAAATCCACCGGGATCCGGCACCGCTATTTAAAGAGCGGGGATTCGAAGAAAAAGGCAGTTATCGTCATTTCTTCCAATCGCGGACTTGCCGGCGGATATAACTCCAACATCATCCGTCTCGTGACGGAGAGCGGGATCCCGAAAGAGGACGCCCTCATCTTTGCGATCGGGCGGAAAGGACGCGACGGACTCGCAAGGAAAGGCTATGAGATCAAAGCGGATTACTCCGACGTGATCGACGAGCCGCTCTACTCCGACGCGCAGCAGATCTCAAAAGAGCTTTTAGCCATGTTTGAGAAGAATGAAATCGGAGAGATCTATCTGGCGTACACGGCGTTCAAAAATACCGTAAGCCAGATCCCGACGTTCTTAAAGCTTCTGCCGGTGGATCTTGCGGCAGCAGGGCCAAAGGGCGAAGTAAAAGAAGAAAAATCGGATCTTCTCATTATGAACTATGAGCCGGACGAGGACGAAGTTCTGGATGCAATTATTCCGAAGTATGTGAGCAGCCTGATCTACGGGGCATTCTTAGAGGCCGTTGCCAGTGAGAACGGTGCGCGAATGACTGCAATGGATTCGGCTACGAACAACGCGGAAGAGATGATCGGAAAACTGTCGCTGCAGTATAACCGCGCGCGTCAGGGCTCCATCACTCAGGAGTTGACAGAGATCATCGCGGGCGCGAATGCCATCGATGGTTAAAAAGAAATATGAGTAATTATTTGGCAAACTTGTGTACTTGCGGTGCTGAAGGTAAAAGACAGCATACAGGAGACAGAAATCAGTCAGCATAATGTGCTGGAATGGATTTTTACCGCTGGCCTGAGTGGCTGAATAGTTATGATAGAGACAAGGAGAAGTGAGATGGCAGAGAAAAACATTGGTAAAATTACTCAGGTCATCAGTGCCGTTCTGGATATCAAATTTCCCCAGGGCGGGCTGCCTGAGATCAATGACGCCATTGAGATCACCACAAAGGATGGCGGGATCCTCACGGTTGAGGTTGCCCAGCATCTCGGTGATGATACGGTAAGATGCATCGCTCTCGGTCCCACCGACGGTCTTGTCCGCGGCATGGATGCCGTAGCGACCGGTGGACCGATCATGGTGCCGGTCGGTGAGCAGACACTTGGAAGAATTTTCAATGTTCTGGGACAGCCGATCGACAATAAAGAAGCTCCGAAGACGGAGAAAAAGCTCCCGATCCACCGCAAAGCCCCGAGCTTTGAGGAACAGTCCACAGAGACAGAGATCCTTGAGACAGGTATCAAGGTCGTTGATCTCCTCTGCCCGTACCAGAAGGGTGGAAAGATCGGTCTGTTTGGCGGTGCCGGTGTAGGTAAGACAGTTCTGATTCAGGAGCTGATCCGAAATATTGCGACAGAGCACGGCGGATATTCCGTATTTACAGGCGTTGGTGAGCGTACCCGTGAGGGAAATGACCTTTACTATGAGATGTCCGATTCGGGCGTTATCAATAAGACGACCATGGTGTTCGGCCAGATGAACGAACCGCCGGGATCCCGTATGCGTGTGGGCCTTACCGGTCTTACCATGGCAGAGTATTTCCGTGACGAAGGCGGAAAAGATGTGCTGTTATTCATCGACAATATCTTCCGTTTCAGTCAGGCCGGTTCCGAGGTATCAGCGCTGCTCGGACGTATGCCGTCAGCCGTAGGTTACCAGCCGACCTTACAGACAGAGATGGGCGCCCTTCAGGAGCGGATCACCTCCACAAAGAACGGTTCCATCACATCTGTACAGGCAGTTTACGTTCCGGCTGATGACTTAACAGACCCGGCTCCGGCAAATACCTTTACCCATCTGGACGCGACGACCGTACTCAGCCGTTCTATCGTAGAGCTTGGTATTTACCCGGCTGTAGATCCGCTTGAGTCTACGTCCCGTATCCTTGATCCGCGTATTGTTGGTGAGGAACATTACAAGGTTGCCCGCGGCGTACAGGAAGTGCTGCAGAGATATAAGGAGCTTCAGGATATTATCGCAATGCTCGGTATGGATGAGCTTTCCGAGGAAGATAAGCTTACCGTATCCCGTGCGAGAAAGATCCAGAGATTCTTATCCCAGCCGTTCTTTGTAGCCGGACAGTTTACCGGTCTGGAAGGCCGATATGTTCCGCTTTCCGAGACGATCCAGGGCTTCAAGGAGATCCTCGAAGGCAAACATGACGATATTCCGGAGAATCTGTTCCTCAACGCAGGAAATATTGATGATGTTCTCGCCCGCGTGAAATAGGGGGTGTGGACATGGCGGAAATGATGAGACTTCAGATCGTTACGCCGGATGAGGCGTTTTTCGACGGAGAGGTTTCGATGGTGGAGCTCAACACGGCAGACGGGGAAACCGGAATCTATCCGAAGCATATCCCGATGGTTGTCGCGGTTGCGCCGGGTGTTCTTAAGATCCACGGGGCAGACGGCGTGAAAAAAGCGGCGCTGCTTTCCGGATTTTTACAGATCCTGCCAGAGAAGGTGACGATCCTCGCAGAAGCCTGCGAGTGGCCGGAGAATATTGATGGAAAGAGAGCCAACGAGGCCAGGATCCGCGCAGAGAGACGTCTGGCGGAAAAGAATCCACAGACCGATATTGATCGCGCTGAAGCCGCTTTGAAGCGGGCGCTGGTGAGACTGTCGCTGGTGGATGGAAACTAAAGATAGAACTGTGAAACGCAGTGGAAAATAAAACAGCATGTCGGGAAGAACGCTTGTAAGCAGGACTTACAGGAGACTTTCCGGCATGCTGTTTTATATTATGATGTTGGAGACAAAAGGTATTTTGGCGCGGAGCTTATTTTTTCCGCCTGGAAAGCAGCGGCTCACTTACCCCATCAAGTCCCACAAGCGCGAAGATCGCAGCCAGAACTCTCTGGGAGCCTTTATAGGCATCTTTGCTGTCATACCACTCGTCAACGGAATGGCAGGCACCGCCTTTTCCGCCTCCGCCGACGCAGATCGCAGGGATTCCAAGGCTGATCGGGATATTTGCATCCGTACTTCCTGCGCTTTCATATTCTACAGTCTCATTGCATGCCTCAAAAGCTGCTGCCGCCGCGCTCACGATCTCACAGTCCTTCGGCTGGCTTCCCGCCGGACGGTTTCCGATCTGTTTTACTTCCACAGTGATACGTCCGTTGTGATCAAAGCTGTCCTTAGATTCTTCGTAGGAACGCTCGGTTTCCCAACGGTTATTTTCATCCTCAACTGCACGTTTGATGCACTCCTGAAGCTTTGCATCAAGCTCTTCAAGCTCCTTCAAGCCGTTGGAACGGATATCGACAAGCATAGAGCACTCATACGCGATGGAATTGATGGAGGTTCCGCCGTTTACGACACCGACGGAGAAGGTAGTCTTCGGTTCTCTCGGGGTGCGGAGCTCGGAGATATAGGAGATAGCACGCCCCATGGCAAAGATCGGATTGACAAGACCGAAGGCACCGAAGGAATGTCCACCCGGTCCGCGGAAGGTTACCTCGTAGCGGTGGCTTCCGGTGCCGCCGTGGCAGATCAGACAGCCTGCTCCATCAACGGAGATAAAACCGTCAACCTTGTCGGCATTTTGTGAGAAGAAGTGGCGCATGCCGCGGAGGTCTCCGAGACCTTCCTCGCCGACGTTGCCTCCGATGATGATATCACCGACCGGTTTTAAGCCGGATTCTTTGATGGCTCTTGCCAGTGTAAGGATCTCAGCCAGTCCGCGGGTATCATCGCCGATTCCGGGCGCGTAGATCTTTGTTCCTTCGCGTTTCACCGGGAGCGGAGTTTCCGGCGGGAATACGGTGTCCAGATGAGCGGAGACATAGAGGGTCGGACCATTACCGGTTCCATGGATATGGGCGTATACGTTGTGGACCTCATCCATCACCGGATCGAGACCTGCCTCGGTCAGAAGCTCTTTAAAACGGATCGCGCACTTCTCCTCAAATGGGCTGAAGGAGGAGATCTGAACAAGCTCGATCTGCTGGTCGATGGTGTGCGCTTCATCCTGTTTCAGGTATTCGAAGGCGTGAGCCATCTTGTCGGACGTTATAAGTGTCTGAATCGCTTCTTTCATGTGGGAACCATCCTTTCGATTTGTATATGATAGAAATATCATAGCGCGGAAAAGAAAATTTGTAAATAAAACAGAGAAAACTAATAATTCTGTAAATATAGTTTATATAGGAAATATCGTCAGAGAACAAAAGGAAAAAGAGGGCAGGAAAAAAGTATCGGTTTGAATGAGCCGGGAGTAAAAAATAAAAAGGACGGGGAAATGTGTGCGGGACAGGCTGTAGAAAAAATAAAAAGCAGGTTCTGAAACGATAGCGGAGATGAACCGCATACCAGAGCAGAACCTGCAAGTTTACGTTTTATTCCAGATGGTTACACTTAGTTACTTTTACTGATCATTTGTAAACTTCATCTTATCAAAAATATAGAAAATCAGGCTTAAGATCATGCCGACAACACATGCAAGGACCATACCTGTGAGCTGCACATTGCCGAAATTCACCTTGATCCCGGAGAGGCCGGTTACAAAGATCACGGCAGTCAGGGCCTGGTTTCTGTTTTTGCCGTAGTCGACCTTGGAGTCGACCAGAATACGGAGACCGGAGGTTCCGATCATACCGTAGAGCAGGAAGGAGATTCCGCCGATGACCGGTCCCGGGATCGTCTGGATCAGGGTCGATAATTTCCCGATAAAGGAGCAGATGATGGAGATCACGGCTGCTCCGGCGATGACCTGAACACTGTAAACCTTTGTGACAGCCATAACGCCGATGTTCTCACCGTAGGTGGTCGTCGGTACGGAACCGATGAGTCCGGAGACCATGGTGGAGAAGTTGTCACCGAAGATGCTGCGGTGAAGTCCCGGATCCTTTAAGAGGTCGCGGCCGACGATCTTACTTGTTACAACTTGATGTCCGATATGCTCGGAGGTGATGACCAGGATGACCGGCATGATGATCATGATCGCTTCCATATTAAATTTTGGAGCGGTGAAGTTCGGGATCGCAAAGATCGGGGCAGCGGCAACCGCAGAGAAATCAACGATCCCACATGCAACGGCAGCGACATATCCGGCAATCACGGCGATCAGGATCGGGATAACAGATAAAAATCCCCGGAACAGGACAGAACCGAAAACGGCAAAGCCAAGTGTTACGAGGAACACGATCAGATTCTTCGGATCAATGGTCTCGTCCAAGAGTCCCGCATTGCTTGCCGCGCTGGAAGAGAGCTCCAATCCGATCAGGGCTACGACCGGCCCCATGGCAGCAGGCGGGAGAACGACGTCGATCCATTTATATCCGATCTTATAAATGATGAATGCGAGGATACATCCGACGAAACCGACGGCAACGAATCCGCCGAGGGCATATTCATAACCGAATTTTGCGATCACGATGCCGGCCGGGGCGAGAAATGCGAAACTGGAACCGAGATAGGCGGGAGCTTTTCCCTTTGTGATAAAGATAAACATGAGAGTTCCGACACCGTTCATGAAAAGAACGATCGCGGGATTGATTCCGAATAAGAACGGAACGAGAACGGATGCGCCGAACATGGCGAACATGTGCTGGATGCTCAGGGGGATCAGAAGGTTAAAGGGAACCTTTTCGTCCACCTGAATGATCTTATGGCTTTCCATACGGGACCTCCTTGAGAATAATTGGTTTTTTAGTACTTGCGCCTGCGCCGGACGTTCCCGGTTTCAGGCATTTTTTCTATTCTATCACATTCCTGTTATTTGTCCAGAAAAAATCAGGGGGAAATTGCAGGAAAGGATATGAAGTTAACGAATTTCTGGGCTTCCGCTCTTGACAAAGCTTTGGAATCTCCATATAATGACCCATATAGCCGCGTTAAAGCATGCGGTATATAATGGAAAAGCGATGAAGGGAACAAGTAGGGAAATGACCTGCTCCGCACAGAAAGCTGCCGGTGGATGAGAGGCGCGCGGACTTCTTTTTCTGAATACATCCCGGAGCTGCACACCGAAAGCGTGAACGGAGATATCCGGAGAATGTGAGTAGGCTGTGACGGAACTGGCACCCGTTAGAAATGCCGGGGTCTTTTATGATGAGGACTCCATGAGCCGGAGCGTGTGAGCGTTTCGGGAACATCAGGTGGTAACACGAGCGTATGCCTCGTCCTTTTGGGAAACAAGGGACGGGGCTTTTTTGTACCTGCAATGAGAATGTTCAGTGCCGGAGTTGCCGGACTGGACTGAGACTGAAAGAGTCAGGCAGCAGGAGAAAGAACGCTTCGTCCGGATAGCAGGTCTTCATATAAAGACCAACACAGGCGGAAGAAACGAACATCCGCAGAAAATTACAGAAAAGGAGTAAACAAAATGGGAGTTTACGAAGAGTTACAGGCCCGCGGCTTGATCGCGCAGGTCACAAACGAAGAAGAGATCCGCAAAATGGTCAATGAAGGAAAAGCCGTATTCTACATCGGCTTTGACCCGACTGCGGACAGCCTTCATGTGGGACATTTCATGGCACTCTGCTTAATGAAACGTTTGCAGATGGCTGGAAACAAGCCGATCGCGCTGATCGGCGGCGGCACCGGAATGGTCGGAGATCCGTCCGGACGTACCGATATGAGAACTATGATGACGGTTGAGACAATTCAGCACAACTGTGACTGCTTTAAGAAGCAGATGAGCCGTTTCATCGACTTCTCCGAAGGAAAAGCCATGATGGTAAACAACGCTGAGTGGCTCATGAACTTAAATTACATTGATTTCTTAAGAGAGATCGGACCGCACTTTTCCGTCAACAACATGCTCCGCGCGGAGTGCTACAAGCAGAGAATGGAGAAGGGCTTAAGCTTCTTAGAGTTCAACTACATGTTAATGCAGAGCTACGACTTCTACGAGCTGTTCCAGAGATACGGCTGCAACATGCAGTTCGGCGGCGATGACCAGTGGAGCAACATGCTCGGCGGTACAGAGCTGATCAGAAGAAAACTCGGCAAGGACGCGCACGCAATGACGATCACACTGCTCTTAAACTCTGAGGGCAAGAAGATGGGTAAGACCCAGTCCGGCGCTGTATGGCTTGATCCGAATAAGACGACTCCGTTTGAGTTCTACCAGTACTGGAGAAACGTCGGTGACGCAGACGTATTAAAGTGCCTGCGCATGCTCACATTCCTTCCGCTTGAGCAGATCGATGAGATGGACAAATGGGAAGGCAGCCAGTTAAATCAGGCGAAGGAGATCCTTGCATACGAGCTTACAAGCCTTGTTCACGGCGAGGAGGAAGCAAAGAAAGCACAGGAGAGCGCACGTGCATTATTCACAGGCGGCGCTGCGGCAGAAATGCCGACAGCAGAACTTTCCGACGCAGATCTTTCTGATGGTTCGATCGACCTCCTTTCCATCGTACAGAAATCCGGTCTCTGCGCATCCCGCTCTGAGGCGAGAAGAAACGTAGAGCAGGGCGGCGTTTCCGTAGACGGTGAGATCGTGAAGGATATTAAGGCTGTATACACGAAAGAGCAGCTTTCCGGTGAAGGAATCGTTGTAAAGCGCGGTAAGAAGAACTTCAGACGCGTTGTAGTCAAATAGTTACTTTTCATGGGAGGAATTTTCTGAACTGAAAATTCCGTATGATATCGTTATGACCGCGGATTTTGCCGATTCGGAATGCGAAGTATCAGCAAAATCCTGTTACAGTGCGCGGGCATGGAGTGCCCGTGTACTGTAACGTTAAATAAAAAAACTCCCTTTTTACAAAAGTGTGTCTGATGCATACTAACTCATAATTATACGAAACACCACACTTTTATTCATTTTCTATTCATTTCCGGCTAATGGGTATTCATTTTTACTCTAAGTTATCATGCAATTTATTAGAATGGAATTTTTGAAAGAGCCAGCACCTTGAATGGGCTGACTCTTTCAATGTCACTTGTAATTGACAAACTGGAATTTTCAAATTAGTCTTTGCAAATAACCTTTGAATCTTCACCATCAATTACAATTCCCTGACGGTTGTTAATTGGGCATAGATTCAAATCCGAAAACTCAGTCATTATTTTCTCGGTAACTTTCTTAAATGGTGCTGTAAGATAATGCGGAAGAACATAGAAATCAATCAAATCAATCCCTGCATCATCTTCTTGTGAGTAGTCCTCCGGCTTTTCATCCATTTGCTCGATATATTGGATGCTTGGAGCGCATATAATTGCGCCTGCCGACTCGCCGATCATCAATTTTCCATTTGCCAATTCCTTTTTCAGCAGTCCATCAGTTCCCGTTTTACGGAGCTGGTCCATAAGAAAGAAAGAATTTCCGCCGGTAAAATATATCACATCTGCTTCTTCAAAAACAGACTGTATCGTTGAATAAGCCTCCGTTGAAATATCAATTTCAGTTACGATCGCTCCCAACTTTTTGAATAATTTTCGAGCCGAGCCGACATAACCGGTGTAGCCTTCACGCAGTGAAGCTGTTGGAATAAATGCGACTTTCTTATTTTCAATTTCTTCCTTTATCAGACTTCCTACACTTGAAAAGTGCGAACATAAAAATAATTTCATCAATATTCTCCTTTATAAATTTCGATTTGTATAACAGTAGTCTAACACACGTTGTTTAAAAATACTACAGCCAAGTCAATGTCTGTAATTTGCCCTAAAATCTCATTTTATGGAATTTGGACTACTTGATTTTCTGATTGCATATGCAATTCGTGAAATGTATCATTATACTGTTGATACATCAGACACACAAATGTAAATAGGGACTAAAAAAATAAGCTGCGCAGGGGACTGGATTTAGTTCCCTGCGCGTGTTAATATAGAGATATCTGGAAACGGATATTTTCAGATCATGACTGTGAAGATATCAGCAGTTATTGAAAATCCAAAACTGAAGAGACGGACAAACTGCGCTGTCGGTAAATGGCGAAGCGGTTCCGCCGGAATGGAGAAAATATGGATATTTTAAACGAAGCGAAGAAAAATTTCGACTACATGGTAAGGATCAGAAGACATATGCACGAGTATCCGGAAAACAGCGGTGTTGAGTACGAGACAGTAAAATATATTGCCTCTGAGCTCGATGCGCTGGGAATCGAGTATGTAGTCGTTCCGGAAGGTGGTATTATCGGACAGATCCACGGCGGAAAACCTGGAAAAACCGTTCTTCTTCGTGCCGATATGGACGCACTTCCAATCAAGGAGAGCAAGACAAACCTCACAAAGGAAAAGGTCTGCATCTCTAAGAACGATGGAATCTCCCACGCCTGCGGACATGACGCCCACACAGCGATGCTTCTCGCTGAGGCAAAGATCTTAAACGAGAATAAGGAAGACTTAAACGGCAATATCGTCCTCCTCTTTGAGCGCGGCGAGGAAGCCGGCGGAAATATCAGAAATCTACTTCCGTATGCCGTTGAGACAATGAAATTAAAGATCGATACCTGTATGGCAACACATGTAAAATGGGATGTTCCGACAGGAACGATCTCCGCGGAGCCAGGCGCGGTATTTTCCGGTGCATACGGATTTATCATCAAGCTTCACGGCCAGGCCGGTCACGGATCCCGTCCGGATCTTGCCCACAGTGTTTTAGACTGCTTCAACAATATCTATAACCATATCAATATGATCCGCATGAAATATGTGGCTCCGACGGATATCCTGACCTGCTCCGTTGGTTTCGTAAACTGCGGAACCGTCCGCAACATTATTCCGGACGAGCTGACCTTCGGCGGTACGATCCGTACCTTCAATGTTGACGGCGCAGGCGCACCGTTTGTAAAACAGCTGATGGATGTAGTCGAGAAAGAGTGCGAGCTCTGCCAGTGTACATATGAAATCCTTCATATGCCGGATCCGCTGTTCGAATGCCAGAACAACGCAGTCTGCAGCGAGATCGCGAAGAACGCAGTAAGAAAATATATCGGTGAGGATGCTGTTACGGTTGCACAGCCGTGGATGGCATCTGAGAGCATGCAGGCATGCTTAAAGCTCTGGCCGGGTATCATCACCTTCACAGGCATCCAGAGCGAGGAGGCCGGAACCGGTGCAAACCATCACACACCGGAATTCGATGTGGATGAGCGCGGTATGATCTACGGTGTTGCAGCAGCACTTGGATACGTGAAAGATTTCTTAAACTACGACAAGGAGATTCCGTTCAAGCCGTTCGAGGGAACCTTAAAGAATCTGGTTGAGAGAAACCTGTAAAAGCAACAGAAATGGTAAAAATTACCATTAACGGATAAAAAGGCCGAATAGCAATAAAAAGACCGGTGTATCAAGAAGAAATTTGATATGCCGGTCTTTTTGCGTACATACGTGGGTACCGAGTTAAAGCCTGTGTTTGCACGAGAGATTGGCAATTGTCAAGCGGATATTCGCAATCCGTTTCGCTGCTTGCTCATAACCGGATAACTGCTCCGCAGTTTATCAGAAGGAACTTGCACTCCTCCTGATACAAGTAAGTCTCCACCCACTGCTTATTGCTTTTCGCAATTGAAGCTAGGACTTACTTGATTCGGTTAAAAAGACAGAGGCAATAAAAGCCGATAATAAGCCCCGTGTTCCGGCACAGCGCGGTTTCCGGCGGTAATGGATCCGCCAAGATAGTGGATGCCGGTCCATACAATCGAAAGACCAATTCCATTTTTTCCACCATCACCCTTATAAAAACGTTCAAAAATATGAGGGAGCTCTTTTTCCAGGAATCCTGGACCATCATCCTGTATCAGAAGGATCAGCGAGTTACCATCTGTACTCATACGGATCAGAATCTCGTGATCGGCATATCGCAGACAGTTTGAAAGAATATTTTGTATCACCCGCTTCAACAATTCCGGATCCGTGTGGATCATTAGTGGACGTGCAGCTTCAAGATGTATCACGCAGTCCCTTCGGATCGTACTCATGATATCCACACACTCATCAAGAAATTCCATGACTTCCAGATCTGTCGGATGCAGGTCAAATGTGTGACTGTCCATTTTTGAGAGAGAAAGAATGCTTTCTACAAGGTCAGTCATGCGCAGACTTTCAGAAAGAATGATACTGGCAGCTTTCTGATGATCCTTTATGACATTGGAAACGATCCCCTGGGAATACCCGGTGATAGACGCAAGCGGCGTTTTCAGATCATGGGAAGCGTTTTGAAAAAACTGTCTTTTTTCTTCCTCGGATCTTCGGATCGTTTCTTCCATCTGGTTATAGGATCGTTTTAAAGATTCCAGTTCATTTAAAGAATAGGAATCATGGATCTGTGCGTCTGTTTCTCCATTGATCCTCTGGATCTGGAGACAAAGATGCCGGAGCGGGACAGAGATGGTTCTTGCAATTCCCCATACTAAAAAAGATGATAAAAACACAGAAGCGATTAAAATCGCAAGATACAATTTCCATGTATAATTCCAGAAAACAGATGAATCCGGAATTTGGACAACCGAAACAAAATACTTTGCCCGTACAGGTGTACTGGACGGAAACACATACATACTGATGTACCAGAAGTCTTCAGAAAGTAAAATGCGGGACGTTTTTCCGGAAATCAGTTCCCCTGACTGGATCATCCGGCGGCACTGTTCCTCCAAAGCAGATACCGGATAAATATTCCGGTCATTACTGGATTTAGGGAAGACAAGTTTTTGCTTGGAATTAAAAATCAAAAATATACCATTATAAGGCTGATCTCTAAGCTGCAGCCGGACAGAACGAAGCAAAGCTTTTGAAGATTCGCGCGTATTTTCCTTAGAATCTGAAGAAGTGTAAGCCGGGTCAGTGCTCAAACGATCCGACTCCGACTGAACCATCCCGATCAGATGCTCTGTTTCTTTCCTGGCAGTGTACTGTACATACCAACGGGAAGAAAGGAAAAAGGTGATTCCGACTCCGAAAGTCATCATAAAAATCACGAGAAAAACTGCAGAAAATAAACGTGTCTGGATACTCTTTCCAATCATATTGATTCGATCCCTTCTGGCCTTCGTTCGCTCATTCGATAACCAAAGCCCCATACCGTCTCGATCAGGGCAGTAGATCCGAACGAAAGTAGTTTTTTTCGAAGTCGTTTAATAAAATCCTCCGGCATATCTGCTTCCGGATCAGGACCTTGAAAATGCCAGACCTGTTCGGCTAATTCTTTTTTAGAAACAGCGTTATCTGCCCGTTGTATCATATACAGCAGAAAATCAAATTCTGTCGGTGTTACATTGAGATCATGTTCCTGAATTGTGACTCTGTGGCTGACAGGAAAAAGAACCAGATTTCCACATACAAACCGAGTGACAGGATCGGTCATGCCGGCATCGTAAAAGTGTGGATCAGACCGGCGGAATAATGCCTTTACCCGCGCAACGAACTCTAATGGAAGAAAGGGCTTTGTAATATAGTCATCGCTTCCGAGAGTGATTCCCATAACACGGTCGAGCGGCGTATCTTTGGCAGATACAAAAATAATGGGAACGTGGCTTTGACGACGGAAATAGGTACATAGACTGAGACCGTCGATTCCGGGCATCATGATATCGAGGATCAGCATATCGGGTTCTTTTGCGGAAAAGGCCTGACAGGCTTCCTGACCATCTTTAAACGTCTCTACTGTAAAGCCTTCATTTTCAAGAAATAGCTGCATCATTGTACGGATATTTGACTCATCATCTACTACATAGATCAGTTTTGACATGATAAATTACCTCGTTTGTATTTATGTTTTCATATTAACATGAAAGTTTAAAACCGTAAATGATTGCCACATTCTTGCCACACAGGTGAACTGGTAATGCACATAGGGATAACGGTATGATAAACACATAAAATAATTTACTGATGGAGGTAACAAGATGAAGAAGAGTTTAAAAATTTTATGCGCGGCGTTATCGCTTACTGCAATCATGTCCTTCTCTGCGTTTGCGGCTGAGACAAGAAAAGAATATAGGGCGGAAGCGGAACCGATCCGTACTGAGATGAAAGTGATGGAGGAGCAGATGGATGTTCTCAGGGAATCCAATAAAACTATCAAGGAACATTTCAAGAATATTCATCTGAACAAAAAGGAGACAGGAGAGCTTCCGGTCGATAAGAGTGTGTGGAAAGAGGCAAAAACACTTCGTGGGAAAATAAAGATGATCCGTGAGGAAAACGGGGATTCCCAGGTAAAGAATCTTCGCGCAGAAGCGAAAGCGGCTGCCGAGAACAAAGATTTTGACACAGCAATCCTAAAATTAAAAGAAGCAGAAAAAGAAAAGGAAAAACGTCTGGAAATGCTGAAAGAGATCAATAGCATTTGGAAACAGATTGATGATCTTCTTTCTTCCGGGCAATAAGTGGAGGAAACAAGATTGAAAAGAATTTATTTGGGCCTGGCAGCTTCTGTGCTTCTGGCGGTCAGCCCCTAATTATTTGTCAGAGCTGAAAATTCCAAGTGCACACAATGGATATCTTATGGCAGAATGGCACTTTTACGCATCCGGGCCGGATAAGGCAAATGAAAAGAAGCTGTGGACTACGGGAACGGATGCTGAGAAGAAGCTGATTACAGATAAGATCCAGACGGCGCTTGCATGGCAGCAGCAGACGGGGATTCCGACATGGGTTGGAGCCTGGATGCCGGGAAACTATAATAAAGGAAATACATATAGTGTAGAAGAACAGACAGTATTTGCAGGATTTATGACGAAAGCATTGAGTGATGCAGGAATTCCGTTTGCGGTAAATGCAGATACAAAGTATTATAATGCGGAAGAGAATACATGAATCTCGTCCATGCAGCCGGTTTTTAAAACGATATTCCAATAAAAGAAGAAGCTATTACGAGCAGCGGAATGCTATCCGCTGCTCTTAGTGTATGTGATGCAATAGATAGCTCATAAAAAGTATTATTTTACTCCCATTTCGGAAAAGTGTTCCCCTTACTTAAAATTCTAAGTAATATGCATATTTACACATGGGTTTATTGAACCTGAACTTACCTAACGGTTCTTCAAACTTGGATTTATACTCGATATATCAATCTGTTAAATCTCTATTTAATAATTTCTTATACAAGACATCCATTCCAAAAGCACCCACAGGAGCAGCAGTAACAATTGCCATAACGGCAACTGATAAAACGATTTTCCCACATGCAAGACCTGCTGCAAGTGGCACAGAACCAATTGCTGCCTGTACAGTGGCTTTGGGTAGATAGGCAATCATACAGAAAAGACGCTCTTTCCATGTCAAAGGTGTGCCGACTAAACAAAGAGCAACACCCGCAGAACGGAAAATAAGGGCGAGGAAGATCATCAATATCGCCGCAATGCCAGCGTTCAGTGTATAACGAATATCCACCGCCGCACCGACCAGCACAAACAGGAGCACTTCCGCCGCCAGCCAGAGTTTTCCGAATTTTTCAGACAATCGTTTTGATACAAAGGTAACACTTTTGATTTTGAGAACGCAAGCCATGCTTACTACGGCCAACAGACCGGAGACAGATATACTCTCCTTCAACCATGTTTCAATCGCCATGAGCAGGAACGATACGCCCAAAACAACGATTACTTTCATGCTGTTTCGGACGCAGTGGTTATGTGTGTAGGCAGTTTCAAAAAACAAACTGAGCAGATACCCGGTGATTGCGCCCAAGGCAATGCCGAGGACGATGGAAACCGGGATATTGATAAAATCCATCAAATTTGCATGACCGCCCTGTGCCATGCCGAGAAAGGTAGAGAACAGCACAATAACGAAAATATCGTCGCAGGACGCCCCTACCAGAATAAGCTGGGGAATACTTTTGTCTGTGCCGTATTTTGAGTCCATCAACTGAACCATGCGTGGCACAACGACTGCCGGAGAAACTGCGCCGAGGACAGCGCCCATGACAGCGGCCTCTATTCTGGTAACGCCTAAAATGCCAGGCGCAAACAGAAAGAACGCTAATATTTCACAGCTTGCCGGGACACAGGACATCATAATGGCGGGTCGTCCTACCCTTTTCAAATCAGCCAGATTGAGGGATAGCCCTGCTTTGAGCAGAATGATGATAAGAGCCATTTGCCGTAGGTCAGCGGAAATGGACAGGATAGAGGGATCGAGCAGGTCAAGGACATAAGGTCCCAGCACAATACCCGTAATCAGCATACCAATAATGCGGGGCAGCTTGAGCCGTTGACAAATTGCAGCCATGAACAGACCAACAAGAAAAATGAAAGCCAGTGATGTTAACATAAAATTCTCCTCCTTTGGACGCAAAAAAGCTGATGCCTTTCTGCGAACAGATAATCGCAGAAGTCATCAGCTTAAAAAGCGGTTTAGGTTTCCCAAGGGAGAACTTCATTCCCTTTAACGGTTTCAATAATACCTCTGACTTCTTATCATGTCAAGTTATTTTGGAAATTATCATCATTGTCACTTTGATTCACAAATCATACTACAAATTCTGATTAGTCTCCTTTTATAACGGTTGCATCATCTCAAGAATGATTCCATCCGGGTCTCTGAAATAAAACGCTCTGCTTTTCCCAAATCCATCTGCTCTGAAATCGAAATACTTCCAACCATATTTTCCCTCTCCAATAATTTCTTTATTTCATCAAACTGGAATTTGCCCGCATTACAGAATCCATTTTAAACAGATTGGATAAATGTCTATCACAAAATGTTCCTGAATCAGATCTGTACTCGGATGCGATTCTGAAATATCAATCTTCACATTTTCTATTTCTTTTGATAATTCACTTGGAGCGGAACCAATTACTATATACTGGCATATACAATACTCCAGCATCCCATGCTCATCAGGCTCTAATGGGCTTGTTTCAAATGGCTTTTCAATATCTATTCCTATGCTGTCCAAAAACTCTGCTACCTTAGGATATGCATCTTTTACTTGCAAATAATAATTCTTACAGTAATTACAGTCGCACAAATCCTCTTGCTTAATATCCTTATAATACTTTTTTGTCTGCTCTACATTTATCGCCATTATCATTCACCAGTTTCCGACCAATCGAGTTGTTTGTATTTATGAAATCCACCAATTTCCATCAGGACCTTTGTTCAAACAACCTACCTCTTCGGAAATTTTATTACCTGCAAAATCTTTTACTATGATTTTGTCGTAATATTTATAATCATCTGT
Source organism: Desulfotomaculum sp. OF05-3 (assembly GCF_003435535.1). Taxonomy (NCBI): domain Bacteria; kingdom Bacillati; phylum Bacillota; class Clostridia; order Eubacteriales; family Desulfotomaculaceae; genus Desulfotomaculum; species Desulfotomaculum sp. OF05-3. The sequence goes on from NZ_QWGO01000002.1 coordinate 125,802, forward strand.
TGCACAGTTGTTTTCGTCATCCCAACCTTCTTCTATCCAAGCTTCAATATAGACCTTGCCATCCTCTATAAAAATCACCGATTCATTGTGCTTTAATGGGAAGAAAAATTCCGTTGGATAATAACATCGAAATCCTTCTCCAGCTTCCTGACTTATGATATATAGTGGATTACCTACAATATGCAAATTATATGGATTCAAATCATCGAGGTTTAATTCTGCAACTTTTTCCAGTATTTTCTCTGGTAAATAGCGATATAAAGAAATTCTTTTCTTGTTATAATCACACTGCAAAAAATATATGAATTTTTCTACATATACCGGATCTCCATAAACAATATTATTCTGCTTTTCAAATGGAGTGTATACCTTCCCTTTTTCGAAATCATAGATAAGTACAACCGATCCTCTACTAATTCCTTCCTTTGCTAACTCGACTAAATCATAGAAATCTATCGTATCACTCTTGGAATAGCCATATCTATCTTGCCCATATATTTTTTCAACATAACTGCCATCAACTTTATCAAATCGCTTTATCATAGATACCTCCTCCAACTCCCCGTTTGTATGGGTTCGATAAATTGGGAGTTGCCTTTGCTCGTTTGCTTCCAAAGCACAATTACCTTCTTGCAATTTGGACAATACCAGCCTCCGTCAAGGTCATGTGCTTTTATTGAGTCCTTACTTCAAAAAACATTTTACCAAAATGCTTTAGCTCTGTTTCTTCTGCCTTTCGAGGATATAAGTTATCAGCTCGACAACCTGGAAGTTATTCATTTAATTCAGCCTCAATCTCTTCAATGGTAGGCATACTACCTCTGAACTCTTCTGGTATAAGTTTTGATAATTCATAACTAGAAATACCAAGTGGCTGGCTAGTTGATTCTAATGCATACTGGGCTTCTACTTTATCCATATCTTTACAAATCAGAAGTCCCAAAGTAGGATTATCAGCTTCTGTTTTCATCTGATGATTAACAGCTACAACATAAGTTCCCAATTGACCTGCATAGGAAGAATCAAATTTTCCTGTCTTTATTTCTACAACTACATAGCAATGCCTTTGAGTATTGTAAAATAACATGTCTATAAATTTTTCAGTATCTCCTACCTCAATTCTCACTTCCCTGCCCATATAAGCAAAGCCAGTACCTAACTCCATAAGAAAATTATTAACTTTCTCTATAAGCGCATCCTTTAGTTCCTTTTCATCATACCTTTCACGCAAAGTCAAAAAATCAAAATTGTATGGATCCTTCGTAATTGCTTGCGCTAAATCGCTCTGTTCTATCGGAAGTGTATTAGAAAAGTTAGTTATTGCTTTGCCCTGGCGTTCATACAAATCCGTTCCTAAGAAGTTTAGTAAAACATTTCTTGACCAATTGTTTTCAATAGTCTTTCTGATATAAAACAATGCCTTTGCAGAATTTCCTCTGCATTTATCGAGTATTATTTTGTTATGTCCCCATGGAATTCTAAAAATGATTTGTAAATCATCCCCAACTTGGGGACGATTTGCATCTGCAATCAATTCATCCTCAACCTGAGGACAAAATACTGCATCAGAATACATCTCATAAAAGTATCTCATATATTTCAAATTAGTTGGAGAAAATGATTTCACATCTGGCAAAATGGATTTCAAATCATCACTCACCGTTTTATAGAATCCCATTCCATATCCGAACTGTTCACTCATAGATGAAATACCCTTACCAAGCTTCCAATAAAACCTTAGCATCTCATCATTTATCTTCATAGAAGCTCTGATTTGGCTTTTTCTAAAATCAGTAGATATTCCGGTAATCCACTCTTTATATTCATTATCAGCCTTAATCAATTCACTCATATATAACCCTTTCTAATGTGTCAGTTCGACAACTTCCGAGTTGTCGCTGAGTTTCAATCTCACCGAAAGATTGGAAGTTATCTATTTGCATAATCAATCAAAATCTTTTTACAACTACTACAACGATAAGCTTCACAATGAGGGATTCCTCCTGAACTTTTACTCAATTCCAAATCGTCCGATTTTTTTGTATGAAAAACTTTTGTCTGATTATCAATTGTAAAAGTAATGTCTCGTGAGCTCATCAGGTATCCTCTCATCATTTCTTCACCACGATATGGACATTTCATGCTGATTTACCCCCCTATAAATACTAGTTTTTATATATTTGATTGTAAAATAGATGTCTGCTGTTTGCATTGTATATTTATAAACTCATTTCCCATGGGTACACAATTCCGAAAAGGGAGTTATTTTACAAATCTAAAGAGTGTTTTTTGTGAAAAATCATGCATAATTTCATTTGTCTAAAAAGGATATATTCACCAAAACATTAATCTAACATTAATCTTTTCGTAAATGAATCATCCCACGCTCCAGTGATTTCAAGATAAGCCTGCAGATATTCGACATTTTCGCCATTGATCTTGCAGTTTAAGAGGTGACGAGTAATTAAATAACCGGTAGTGGTATGGCGCTGTACTTCAGCTACGATCTTTGGCGCTTCAAGTCCGGAATAATCATTTTCAATCATGGCTTTGACGGGAAAACTGATGTAGCGGCTGCCGGGTCTGTTTTCCCATATGAGATCCGAGCGGGAATAAGAACTGTTTTCAGATACAATGAGTCCTTTACGTCCAGAAATTTCTGAGTTGGTATCCTTACACCAGACGTAGTATGAAGGATCGGATACGTATTGCCGGATCCGTTCTTTTTCACGGAAATCCCATGAGATGACGTGATGAAAGTCCGGAGTCTCAAGGATAAAGGGATTGACGAGCAGTCTCAGCAACCGATAATAGTTCCTCTTCAGACTTTGCGATCTTAGCAGCATCTGCTGATATTCTTCAATCTTTTTGTTGAGTTCCCGTTCCTGATTTTCCAGGAACTGATCATATTCAGATAATTCCAGAGAAGAAAATGCACGGATGTCTTTAACCGGTACTCCAAGATTCCGATAATACAGGATATCGGCTATGTCGATTAAATCCGTATTGGTATAGGTTCGGTAGTGATTACTCTTTTTGCTGACATGAAAGAGGTTCTCCTTTTCCCAAAAACGAAGGGTTGAAGGGGTAATGTTCAATATCTCGGATATTTCTCCGATGGTAAGATTTTTTTTGCCCATTTTTAGAACTCCGGTGAATGTGGATAATGATCAAAAAGCAACTGTTATTATTATAACAATTTCACACTTGACATTCAAGTAACTTTAAGGATTTAAATATAAGAAAAGGCAATGCTGAAGGGACTGAATGTGTATTATAGTGTGGTGCTGCAAGGTGATGGATAAGCATTCAGAAAACATGCAGTGTTGCTACAAAGATTATAAACTAAGGAGGTACTTATGAGAACTTTAAAGGAAAGGATCAAAAACTTTAAGATGCCGCATACATATGTGATACTTGTCACTATTATGTTCATCGTGCTGATTCTTACACACATCATTCCTGCCGGATCTTATGAGCGTGTAGAGGATGCGGTTACAGGAAAGATGGTCGTTGTGCCTGACTCTTACGCGTATGTAGATGCTGAGGCGCCGGGGCTGTTTGGTCTGTTTCAGGCTCTGGAAGCTGGTTATGTGGACGCTGCTGATATTATGTTCCTCATTATTTTTGCGTATGGTTTTGTTTATGTTTTAACCAAAAATGGAACGATGGATGCTGCGCTGGGAACTTTAGTACGGAAGATTGGCAATTGTGTCCAGCTATTGATTCCGATCACAATGCTGATTCTTGGTTTAATGGCATCTACCATGGGTATTTATGAGGAAGTCTATGGACTGTTTCCGGTTTTCGTAGGAATCTTTGTTGCCCTGGGTTATGATGCTGTCGTAGGCGGCGCAGTTATCTTTTTAGGCGTATCGATCGGATATGCCGCAGGCACCACGAATCCTTATACCATCGCTATTGCACAGGATATTGCAGGTGTTGAACTTTACTCAGGAATGGGATTCCGCTGGCTTATTTTTGTTGTCACAGAGATCATTGCCATTGCTTATGTGATGTACTATGCCCGCAAAGTCAAAAAAAATCCGACAAAGTCTGTGGTTTATGGCACTGAGCTGGATGCAGTCAAGGCAAAATCCTTGGATGAATTACAGACAGCATCCATGAATATCCGTCAGGGATTATGTTTAGTCCTTTTCTTTGGAGTCATTATATTTTTATTCTATGCTATTTTGAACCTGGGCTGGTATGTAGATGAAATATCAGCATTTTTCTTAATGGCAATGGTGGTTGCAGGTATTATCAGCGGTTATTCTGCAACTGAGATCTGTAAGACATTTATTGAGTCTACTAAGAGCATGGTTTCTTCTATGTTAATTGTCGGATTTACCAGAGGAATCTTGATTTTAATGAAAGAGGGCATGATCACAGATACGATCGTATACGGCCTGGTGAGCCTGCTTAAAAATACAAGTACATACCTCTCTGCCTACGGAATGATCATAATTGAGAACATTGTAAAACTCTTTATCAATGGTTCAACAAGTGCGGCAACGATTACAATGCCGATTTTGGCACCAACAGCCGAACTGGTTGGTATGAGCCGTTCAATTGCCGTATTGGCATACCAGTTGGGACACAGCTTCGCAGATATATTCTGGCCGACTTCCTGCGCTCTTTGTTGTGGTCTGATGGGAGTGCCGATTAACAAATGGTATAAATTTATTACTCCGTTGTTTGGCATCCTGTTTATTATGGAGTTTGTATTTATGACGGCGGCTGTAATGATTGGTTATTAACAGATCCCATATATCCCATATATAGGAATGAAAAATATTATATTTAGAGGTAGCACTGATGCTTATTAAAAACGGATATTTGTTTACTACTTGTACAAATGATTTTGAAAAATTGGATATTCGTATCGAAAATACGAAAATAACGGAAGTGGATTTCAATATTTCTCCAAAAGAAAATGAAGAAGTGATAGATGCGGCGGGAAAATATATAACGCCAGGTTTCATTGATGCTCACAGTCATATTTGTATCAGCGAAGAAGGTATGGGAGAAGTGGGTGATGATTGTTGCGATTACTCGGATGCGATTACCCCTCAGTTAGAAGTGCTGGACGGTCTGTATCCTTTTGACAGAGCAGTGGAACGATCTGTCCGGGCAGGAGTAACCTGTGCCTGTGTTTGTCCGGGCAGCGATGGTGTTATCGGAGGTGTTGCTTCGGTTATCCGGTTAACGGGTAAGATTGCAGATGAGATGATCGTGACCCGCAAGGCTGCTGTGAAAGGCAGCCTTGGAGAAAACCCGAAGGCAGCTAAGCATGGATTCGCCTCACGCATGGGTACTGCTTATCACTTACGTAAGTGTCTGGAAGATACGAAGGAATATCTTTTTGAGAAGGAAGAAGCGGAAAAGAATGGTGATCATTTCCGATGCGATCCCGGCAAGGAAAATATGGCTATGGTTCTGAGGAAAGAAATACCGCTGCATATTCACGCTCACCGTTCGGATGATATCTGTACAGCGATCCGTATTGCCAAGGAGTACGATATCAGGATTGTTATAGTTCATTGCACGGATGGGATTGACATTGCTGAACATATAGCAGCCAGCGGTTTTCCTGCGATTGTCGGTCCAAGCATGAACCCGTGCAGCAAGCAGGAGGTTTGGAATAAGAGCTTTGAGACTGCCGGCATCCTCAATAGGGCAGGTGTTAAAGTCTGCATCACTGCCGATCATGATGTAACACCGTTGTATTATTTGCCTATTTATGCTGCTATGGCTGTTCGCTTTGGCATGGATGATGCGGAAGCATTGCGCGCAGTAACATCATATCCTGCAGAGATTTTGGGTATCGATGATCGAAAAGGTGCGCTTGTCAGCGGAAAAGATGCGGATCTCGTTATCTGGAGTCATCATCCATTTGATATTCATGCGAAAGCAGAACATGTTTTTATTGAAGGAAAACAGGAATGTTAAAAAAACAAAGGAACTTGACTGAAAAGTGTAAAAAGTCGTTTATCGGGTGGAAATTACCTCATACATATGTAATTTTAACGATTATTTTACTGGTCGTAGTAGGATTGACGTATATCATTCCCGGAGGAGAATATGATCGGGTAATTGATCCTGCGAATGGAAAAACGATCGTATTACCTGACAGTTTCCATTTTGTTGAAGGAAACCGCCCAGACTTCTTTGATATTTTTCTTTCGGTGTCTCGTGGCTATGTAAGTGCTGCAGATATCTTGTTTCTTATTGTTTTTGCATATGGCTTTGTTTATGTATTGAAAGACAACGGCACACTGGATGCTGCGGTGTCTGCGCTGCTTAAATTAATGGGGAAACGTACCGAATTGTTGATACCTGTAGGAATGCTGCTGTTTGGCATGCTCGGATCAACATTGGGTATATTTGAAGAAACCTATGGTCTTGTGCCGTTGTTTGCAAGCATAATGCTGGCGTTAGGCTATGACAATCTTGTAGGAGGTGCCGTCGTTTATATTGGCGTAGCTACCGGATTTGCGGCAGCTATGACAAATCCGTTTTCAGTAGGAATTGCCCAGACCATCGCTGATGTACCGCTGAATTCCGGCGTTGCCTATCGCGCGGTGATTTTTGCAGTATTTGAAATGGTATCTATTTGGTATGTGATGCGCTATGCCAGAAAAGTAAAGCAGAATCCTGAACTTTCAGTTTTATATGGCTGTGATGAAGTGGAACGATCGGACAAAAAGCAGTATGATAAAGAGGTGAACTTTACATTTCGCCGCAAATTGTGTACGATTTTGTTTTTTGCTACGATAGGGATCCTGCTTTACGGAACGAGCATGCTTGGATGGTATATCGATGAGATATCTTCACTATTTTTAGCAATGATGGTAGTGGCGGGAGTCGTGGGAGGAAGCAGTCTGAATGAGATCTGTCTTACTTTTATTGAGTCAACTAAGAGTGTGGTATCCTCGATCCTTGTGATTGGATTTACCAGGGGTATTCTTATTGTCATGAAAGAAGCACTTATTTCCGATACAATCGTTTACTACCTTTCTTCTCTTCTGGATATCGGGAATCCCGTCATTTCTGCTATTGGAATGTTGTTTTTACAGAGCATCATTAATATTTTCATTAATGGTTCTTCCAGTCAGGCTACGATCACTATGCCAATTATAGCACCTGTAGCTGACATTGTAGGCGTAAGCCGCCAGACAGCGGTATTGGCATATTGTTTTGGTGACGGCTTTTCGGACATGTTCTGGCCAACGAACTGTTCATTGGAATGCGGTCTGATGGGAATCCCGCTTGAGCGATGGTATAAATTTATTACACCTCTGTTTTTGATCATGACGATCCTACAGGTATTTTTTATAGCATTGTCGGTTTACGTTTATTGATGTTCCCTGTGAGCAGGCGGGCAGGGAAAGCTCCGGGCTGTTTAACCGCCTGATATCTTTTTTATAGTAAATTATCTGAACAAAGCCGCCTTTTTTTAGCGGAATCTTAACCTCTCAAAACATACTTTTCTCACAATTCCCATGTTATACTAAACATAATTCGCCGGTTACAGGATCGTGGCGCTGCAAACCCACAGATCCTGTAACGGCATCCCCTGTTCGTGAAATACCTGGCGGAGAGAACACGAATGTGGAAAGAAACCAAGTAACAGGGCGGATTTTGAGAGAATGGGAATGTCCGCCTCAAAAAGACAGGAGAGTGGAATATTGGGAATGACAAAAAAACTGCGGGAGAAGTGGAATGAGGCGTTGCAGGCGGTACTGCCGATCATCGCGATCGTGCTGGTGCTCTGCTTTGTGATCGCGCCCATCTCCTCCAGCATATTGCTCTGTTTCCTTTTGGGAGCAGTCCTTTTGCTTGCGGGAATGATGCTTTTTACACTTGGCGCAGAGCTTGCCATGTCACCGATGGGCGAGCGAGTGGGAACGTGCCTGACGAAGAGCAGGAAGCTTCCGGTGGTGATCGGGCTGTCCTTTCTCTTAGGCTTCATCATTACGATCTCGGAGCCGGATCTTCAGGTTCTGGCGAATCAGGTTCCGGCTGTGCCGAACATGACGCTGATCTTGTCCGTAGCATGCGGAGTCGGCGCATTTCTTGTTGTGGCACTGATGCGAATGCTGTTCTCCGTGGCACTTCCGCCGCTGCTGCTTGTCTTTTACGGCGTGGTGTTTGTACTGGCGATGTTCGTGCCGAAGGCTTTTTTAAGCGTGGCCTTTGACTCCGGCGGCGTTACGACGGGACCGATGACGGTGCCGTTTATCATGGCGCTCGGTGTCGGAATCTCTGCAACGCGAAGCGACCGCCACGCGGCGGACGACAGCTTCGGTCTCGTAGCGCTCTGCTCCATCGGACCGATCCTCGCAGTCATGATCTTAAGCATGATCTTCAAGGCGGACAGCAGCGCCTACACACCGCCGGTGATCCCGGAGATCGGTGATTCAAAAGAACTGTTCCTGCTCTTTGCGAGGGAACTTCCAGCCTACATGAAGGAGATCGCGGTCTCCTTACTGCCTATTATCTTATTTTTCATGATTTTCCAGATTTTCATGTTAAAATTAACAATAAGAAAATTAAAGAAGATCGCGATCGGTCTCGTCTATACATATGCGGGGCTGGTGCTTTTCCTTACGGGAGTGAACGTGGGCTTCATGCCGGCGGGAAATTATCTCGGACAGGTGCTTGCGAAGTCTGCCCACCCGCTGTTTCTTGTTCCCATCGCAATGATCATGGGATACTTCATCGTAAAGGCAGAGCCGGCCGTGTACGTTCTCAATAAACAGGTTGAGGAGATTACGGACGGAGCGATCTCCTCGAAGGCCATGGGAATGGGACTTTCCCTGGGTGTTGCGGTTTCTCTCGGACTTGCGATGGTGCGGGTACTTACAGGGATCTCGATCCTGTGGTTTCTCATTCCGGGATACGCGATCGCGTTGGGAATCTCGTTTTTTGTGCCGAAGATCTATACAGCGATCGCCTTCGACTCCGGCGGCGTGGCATCGGGACCGATGACGGCAGCGTTTCTGCTTCCGATGGCACAGGGAGCCTGCTCCGCTCTTGGAGGAAACATTGTCACAGATGCCTTTGGTGTGGTCGCGATGGTTGCCATGACACCGCTTATCACGATCCAGGTCATGGGGCTGGCTTCGAGAATAAGAGCGAAGCGCGGAGTGCAGGAAGGGATGTCCGCAGCTCATGGACAGTCCGGGGCATACGCGGCGTTTGAGCTGCTGGATGATGACGCGATTATTGAATTGTAGGAGGTTTTATGAGCGAATTATACTTGATGGCGACGATCAGCGACCGGAACCAGAGCCGGAGATTCCTCGCCTTCTATAAAGAATATGGGATTTCCGTCACATTCCTGACGTTAGGCCGGGGAACCGCGGCGTCGGAGGTGCTGGACGCCTTCGGGTTAGAGGCATCGGAAAAGGCCGTCCAGTTTGCAGTAGTGACGGCGGCGGAATGGAAAAAGGTAAAAAAGGGCCTGGAACAGGAGATCAAGATCGATATTCCGGGAACGGGGATCGCCTTTGTGACTCCCCTGAGCAGCATCGGCGGAAAGCGGCAGCTTCGCTTTTTGACCGAGGACCGTGGATTTGAGAAAGAGGAGGAAAGCAGCTTGAAAGGAACAGACTACGAGCTTCTTGTAGTGATCGCAAATCAGGGCTATACGGATGTGATCATGGACGCGGCGCGAAAGGCCAACGCTACCGGCGGAACCGTGATCCATGCGAAGGGAACGGGAATGGAGAAGGCGGAAAAGTTTTTAGGCGTTTCCCTTGCTCAGGAGAAAGAGATGATTTTTATGGTCACGAAGACAAAGGATAAAAACGGCATCATGCAGAGCATCATGAAGGAAGCCGGGATCGGAAGCAAGGCGGGGGCGATCGTCTTCTCTCTGCCGGTGACAGAGACGGCGGGGATGCGTCTGATCGAAAAGAATGAGGATGATTAAGATCTTTCGCGCTGACCGCAGATCACAGGCCTGAACGAACGGAACGGTGCCATTAGTTACTTTTCATGGGTAGGAATTTTCTGAACTGAAAATTCCGTATGATACCGTTATGACCGCGGATTTTGCCGATTCGGAATGCGAAGCATCGGCAAAATCCAGTTACAGTGCGCGGGCATGGAGTGCCCGTGTACTGTAACTGCCATTAAAAAAACGCCGCGGAAATGCCCCGAAACCATTGACACGGCATATAGAGTATTGTACAATCATTCGTAAATCTTCGACCGGTCCGGACACAGAGCGGAGCGTGCGGGGAGACAAAACATGGACGAAGCTCCGGAAGAAACCGGGCGGCGTCAAATTTATAAAGATTTAGGAGTTGATTTTTTTGGATTCAGGGCAAGCCCTGCAGGGACTGATCGTAATTGGACTTCTGGCGTTATCCGCGTTTTTCTCATCGGCGGAGACGGCAATGATGACGGTAAATAAGATCCGTGTGCGGAATCTCGCGGAGGCGGGACTCAGCCATGCCGTTGTGCTGGAGAAGATCTTAAGCAATCAGCCCAAAATGCTCAGCGCAATTTTAATAGGAAACAATATTGTCAATATTTCAGCGTCTTCTCTGATGACTGTGCTGGTCACAGACGTGCTTGGAAATAAATATGTCGGTATCGGAACCGGCGTTTTGACGCTGTTAGTCCTGATCTTTGGTGAGATCACACCGAAGACTTCCGCGACGATCTATTCCGAGACCCTGTCACTCAAGTTCGCGAAACCGATCTACCTGATCATGCAGGTCCTGACACCGCTGATCGTGGTCGTTGATGTCCTCTCCAAGGGCGTTTTAAAGATGATCCATGTGGATCCGAACAAGAAACAGGACGCGATCACAGAGGATGAGCTCCGCACGATCGTGGAGGTCAGCCACGAAGAGGGTGTGATCGAGTCAGACGAGAAGAAGATGATCTACAACGTGTTCGATTTTGGGGATTCTGTCGCGAAGGATATTATGGTTCCGCGTATCGATATGACATTCCTCGATGTGAATGCCAGCTATCAGGAGATCATGGATATTTTCCGACAGGAGAAGTATACGAGATATCCGGTTTATGAGGAGACGACGGACAATGTCATTGGCATCGTGAATATCAAGGACCTGTTCCTGATCCCGAAAGACAAGGAATTTAAGCTGCGGGATTACCTGCGTGAGCCGTATTACACCTACGAGTTTAAAAAGACGACGGAGCTTATGGTGGAACTCCGCAAGACCATGAACAGCGTTGCCATCGTTCTTGATGAGTATGGCGCGACGGCCGGGCTTATCACATTGGAGGATATGCTTGAGGAGATCGTCGGAGAGATCCGCGACGAGTACGATGCGGATGAGGAAGACAGCATCAGGAAGATCAATCCGAAGGAATATGTGATCGAGGGCGCTATGAAACTCGATGATCTCGACGACCAGCTTGGTCTGGATCTCAAGTCAGAAGATTACGACTCTGTCGGCGGCTATATTATCGGCCTTTTAGACCATCTCCCGCAGGCGGGGGAGGAAGTCACAAGCGGAAATCTCCGGTTTGTGGTGGATACGGTGGAGAGAAACCGGATTGACAAGGTGCATCTGTATATTCTGGATGCGCCGCAGAAGAGCGAAGAAAGTGAGCAGGAGAGCAAACCCGAACGGTGAAGTTACTGAACCGCGACAAAATTAGCGAAAAATGTACAGCTTTCGGTCTTGACAATTTTTTTCAAACCAATTAATATGAAACTATCCAAAAGGGGAGTAGTTGAAATGCACTGTCAACAATCGCGGCGGAAACGTCTGGTGGTGCATACCGGTAAAATGGTAACGAGACTTTTTGCAGAGAGAAATTTCTGCAGAAAGTCTTTTTTTGTTGCTCTGAGGATCCGAGAGCGATCCGATATGGCGTCAAAAAAAGACGGTCTGTAAAATTTCATGGAATCCATTGGCAGGGAAAGAGAAAAACCTGCGCATACTATTTTCAAGGAGGAGTTTTTATGGACTTTTTATGGAGTGGATTACTATCGATCACCTGGCAGCAGGTCATCATGTATGTGGTAGGGCTTTTACTGATCTACCTGGCAATTGAGAAAAATTATGAGCCGGCCCTTCTTCTGCCGATGGGCTTCGGTGCGATCCTTGTGAATCTCCCGGCCAGCGGTGTATTAAACCAGTTTATGGAGGGCGCCGGTGAGACTCATGGAATCATCCAGTGGCTCTTTGAATCCGGCATTGAGGCATCGGAGGCTTTCCCGCTGCTGCTCTTTATCGGTATCGGAGCTATGATCGACTTTGGACCGCTGCTTTCGAACCCGAAGATGTTCCTCTTTGGTGCAGCGTCCCAGTTCGGCATCTTTTTTACGATCTTTATGGCATCACTTCTCGGCTTTGATATCAAGGACGCTGCCTCTATCGGAATCATCGGAGCGGCAGATGGTCCGACTTCGATCTTGGTATCTCAGGTGTTAAAGTCAAACTACATCGGAGCGATCGCGGTGGCGGCATATTCCTATATGGCACTTGTGCCGATCATCCAGCCGATGGCGATCAAAGCAGTTACGACAAAGAAAGAACGCATGATCCGCATGCCGTATGAGCCGGGAAAAGTAAGCCGGTTCACAAGAATCGCTTTTCCGATCATTGTAACATTTGTCGCAGGACTTGTCGCTCCGGCGTCTGTTGCTCTTGTAGGATTCCTGATGTTCGGAAATCTGATCCGTGAATGCGGCTGCTTAAACAGCCTTTCCGAAACAGCGCAGACGACACTCGCGAACCTGATCACACTTGTTCTCGGAATCACGATCTCTTTCTCCATGAAAGCGGATCAGTTCGTAAGCTTACAGACACTGATGATCATGGGACTTGGACTTTTCGCTTTTATTTTTGACTCCATCGGCGGCGTCGTGTTTGCGAAATTCTTAAATCTGTTCAGCAAGAACAAAGTGAACCCGATGGTCGGAGCAGCAGGAATCTCCGCATTCCCGATGTCTGCCCGTGTCATTGAGAAGATGGGAATTGCGGAGGACAAAACAAACCATCTTCTGATGCATGCTATCGGAGCGAACGTATCCGGTCAGGTCGCATCTGCAGTTGCCGGCGGAATCATCCTTGGATTCTTTATGTAGGAGGTCTGGACTATGAATGTAAATATAATGCTTGCTTTAGGGATCATGTGGAAGGGAATGCTTGGAATCTTCGTTGTGATGGGGATCCTGGCGCTCGTTGTTTATCTCCTCACGAAGGTGGGAGACCGTTAGCTCACCATCCCGCCCGCCATTCCGCTCAATGTGCACATGGCGAGGACAGAGAGAAGTCTTTTGGAATCTTCCGTGACACCGTCCTTCTGGGCGAGGGACATGAGGTATAAAAACAGAAAATATAAGCTTCCGAGGACCAGGCCCCAGAAAAAGCGCCTGGTCCTCATTGTTTTTCCGGCGATAATACCGCCGAAAAAGCAGGAGAGGATATAGACTGCGCAGACGGCGAGATTGACCTGATTTTCCGGGAGACGGAACTTAAAGAGGGCGAAGGACAGTACCACCAGAAGAATTCCGGAGAGGATATAAGTTGCGATCAGGGCGCGTACCATGCGCCATACCGGGTTTGTCTGCATGAGAAAACTCCTTTCTTGAAGGATGTACTCCAGAAGTCTTTCCGGGGCTCATAAAACCAGGTACAGAAAGATTCTGAGAGGACATCATGATGTGGACATTTGCTTTATACAGGATATGTGGGGAAAGGTCATGCATATGCATTGCGCGGCTGATCTTGTAAGCGGTGAATCTGTTTGGCTGAAAAAAACGCCCCGGATATTTTTTCTTTGCGGCTGCCGGATACAATTTGGAAGCTGCCTGCGGCATGTTATGCGGACAAAAAGTGGATATTTGTACCGGATTTTCCTGCATCACGGCAATAAAATCCGTTGCATAATAGAAAATCGTATGGTATAATTTCATTTAAATTCGGGGTATTATGCCCACGATAAGAGAACAGGAGGAAATGATACCATGAAGCATGTAAAGACTTTAAGTTCCAACACTTTAAAGAACAGCATGAAGAAGGGCGGCTGCGGCGAATGCCAGACATCCTGCCAGTCTGCGTGCAAAACATCCTGCACAGTAGGAAACCAGAGCTGTGAAAACAGCAACCGCTAATGCGGGGCTTCGAATAAACGGAAGTTTTTAAAGAGACCCCTACGGTCGTATGATTGTAGGGGCTATTTCTTGTCTGATCAAAGAATCTGCCGGTGACGGGTTTCCCGGACAGCGATGCCGGGAAAGCCGCCACTGACAGACCACAAAGGGCAGGTAAGAAAGAAGTCATGAGACCACCAGATCGTGACTGTAATCGGGAAGAGACGGAACAGTCACCTGAAAATTAAGACAGTAGGAGAAGTTAGCTTTGATACATCAGTATATAAATAATGGATACCACATTGTTTTGGACGTAAACAGCGGATCGGTTCATTCTGTAGACGCGCTGCTCTACGATGCCGTGGAGGTTCTGGCAAAGATCGTCCCGGATATGGAAAAACCGATGCCCCTCACGGATGACCAGAAAAAAGCAGTGAGAGAAGCGCTGGTCTGTAAGTACTCTGCAGAAGATATTGAGGATGCGCTCTCTGATATTCAGGAGCTCATCGACGCGGAGGAACTGTTTGCTGCGGATATTTACAAAGATTATGTGATCGATTTCAAGAAACGCCAGACGGTCGTGAAGGCACTCTGCCTTCATATTGCCCATGACTGCAACCTTGCCTGCAAGTACTGCTTCGCAGAGGAAGGCGAGTACCATGGACGCCGCGCCCTCATGAGCTTTGAGGTCGGAAAGAAGGCGCTGGATTTCCTGATCGCAAACTCCGGAAACCGCATCAACCTTGAGGTTGATTTCTTCGGCGGCGAGCCGCTTATGAACTGGAACGTTGTAAAACAGCTTGTGGAATACGGACGTTCCCAGGAGAAGGAGCACAATAAGAAGTTCCGTTTCACGCTGACAACAAACGGCGTACTCTTAAACGATGAGATCATGGAGTTCTGCAACAGGGAAATGAGCAACGTGGTCTTAAGCCTTGACGGACGTCCGGAGGTCAACGACCGGATGCGTCCGTTCAGAAACGGTAAGGGAAGCTATGAACTTATTGTTCCGAAATTCCAGAAATTCGCGAAATCACGCGGCGAGAAGGATTATTTCGTTCGCGGAACCTTCACAAGAAACAATCTGGATTTCGGAAATGATGTCCTCCACTATGCGGACCTCGGCTTTGAGAAGCTTTCCATGGAGCCGGTAGTTGCAGCTCCGGAAGAGCCGTACTCCATCCGTGAGGAAGACCTTCCGCAGATCATGGATGAGTATGACAGACTCGCAAAAGAGTTTGTAAAACGTCAGAAAGAGGGAAGAGGATTCAAATTCTTCCACTTCATGCTTGATTTAAGTCAGGGACCGTGTGTTGCGAAACGTCTGTCCGGCTGCGGTTCAGGAAGCGAGTATCTTGCAGTAACTCCGTGGGGAGACTTATATCCGTGCCATCAGTTCGTTGGAAATGAAGAGTTCCTGCTTGGAAACGTGGATACCGGCGTGGTCAACACGAAGGTGCGCGATGAATTCAAGCTCTGCAACGTATACGCGAAAGAGAAATGCAAAAACTGTTTTGCGAGATTCTACTGCAGCGGCGGATGTGCGGCAAATTCCTTCAATTTCCACGGCAGTATTACGGATGCCTACGATATCGGCTGTGAGATGCAGAAAAAACGTATCGAGTGTGCGATCATGATCCGTGCTGCTTTAGCAGAGGACGAGGAAAACAACTAAATCGATCATAGCGGTCAGGGGCAGAAAACCCCGGACTGTTATTGTAAGGATGACGGAGGCGGTGATTACGGCAGACTCCGGAATCAAGAGGGACAAAAAGCCTTTTGAACCTCGAAATCATATCAAGAAGGAGATTTTATCATGAAGAGCAACAAAGGAAAGGGACTGCTCGGCCTCCTGGGACTGCTCGTTGTGCTCGGTATCTTCGGATTTTTCGGCTATGATACTCTTCAGAAGAGTAAGCTGGTCACCGATGAGAACGGGGTAACTTCCCAGAATGGCGGAATCAAGCTCGGTCTGGATCTGGCAGGCGGTGTCAGCATTACCTACCAGGCGAAGGAAGAGAATCCGAGCGCCGAGGATATGTCCGATACCCAGTACAAGCTGCAGCAGAGAGTACAGAACTACAGCTCTGAGGCAGAGGTTTATCAGGAAGGCGGAAACCGTATCAATGTTGATATTCCGGGTGTCACAGACGCGAACAAGATCCTGGAAGAGCTCGGTAAGCCGGGATCCTTACAGTTCTATGATGAGAACTGGAATGTTGTACTGGAAGGAACCGATGTAGCTTCTGCGAAAGCTGTGATCTATAAAGACCAGCAGACAGGAAACAATAACTATGAAGTAGCGCTTACATTTACCGATGAAGGTACTAAGAAATTCGCAGATGTGACTGCAGCGAACGTCGGCAAGAAGATCGCGATCGTTTACGATAATGTGATGTACTCTAACCCGACCGTACAGCAGGCGATCACAGGAGGACAGGCCTCTATCTCCGGCATGACTTCCTATGAAGAGGCTGAGAATCTTGCGTCCACGATCCGTATCGGTTCCCTTTCCCTGGAACTGGAGGAACTCCGTTCCAACGTGGTAGGCGCGAAACTTGGTCAGGAAGCGATCACGACAAGCTTAAAGGCCGGCGCGATCGGTTTCGGAATCGTATGCGTATTCATGATCGTAGTTTACCTCATCCCGGGTCTTGCGGCATCCCTTGCACTCTGCCTCTATGTGGCATTGATGCTGATTCTGCTCGCGGCCTTTGAGGTTACATTAACACTTCCGGGTATTGCCGGTATCATCCTTTCCATCGGTATGGCGGTTGATGCGAACGTCATCATCTTCACCCGTATCAAGGAGGAGATCGGTCTCGGAAAGACCGTTCATTCCGCAATCAAGACAGGTTTTGCGAAAGCGTTATCCGCCATCGTCGATGGTAACGTGACAACACTGATCGCAGCGGCTGTTCTTTACTGGAGAGGCTCCGGTACAGTTAAGGGCTTCGCTACAACACTTGCCCTTGGTATCGTTCTTTCCATGTTCACAGCACTTTTCGTTACAAAGTTCACACTGAACACCCTGTATAACCTTGGATTCCAGGATCAGAAGTTCTACGGCATCAGAAAAGAGAAGAAGGCGCTCAATTTCCTCGGAAAGAGAAATATCTGCTTTATCATCTCTGCTGTTATGATCCTCGCAGGCGTTGCGGGAATGGGAATGAACAAGTCCTCCATCGGAAACGCGTTCAATTACTCCCTTGACTTCCAGGGCGGTACCTCCACAAGCGTGACCTTCAATGAGGACATGTCTCTGGAGAGAATCTCAAGTGAGGTCGTTCCGGTAGTCGAATCCATCACTAACAGTGCGGATACGCAGACACAGAAGGTTGCAGGAACAAACGAAGTGATCATCAAGACAAGAACCTTAAGCGTGGAAGAGCGTCAGGCATTAGACGAGGCACTTGTTGAGAACTTCGGCGTTGATGAGTCCAAGATCACTGCAGAGAGCATCTCTGGTGCGGTAAGTGCTGAGATGAAGCGCGACGCGGTTATGGCTACAGCGATCGCTACTGTATTTATGCTTCTCTATATCTGGGTACGATTCAAGGATATCCGCTTCGCTGCAAGTGCTGTTTTAGCTCTGGTCCATGACGTATTGGTTGTAGTTGCATGCTACGCCCTCGCAAAGTGGTCCGTTGGTTCCACAGCGATCGCCTGCCTGCTTACCATCGTCGGATACTCCATCAACGCGACGATCGTTATCTTCGACCGTATCCGTGAGAACATCAAGCTCATGGGACCGAAGGCATCCACCGTTGATATCGTAAATACAAGTATCACCCAGACCTTCACACGAAGCATCAATACATCCTTGACGACCTTTGTCATGGTATTTGTTCTGTTCATCATGGGCGTATCTTCCATCCGTGAGTTCGCACTCCCGTTAATGGCAGGTATCATCTGTGGCACCTACTCTTCCGTATGCCTGACAGGCGCTATGTGGTATGTAATGACCACAAAGAAGCAGAAGAAGGATGCGGTTGAAAAACAGGCAAAGAAGGATGCTGAGAAGGCAGCAAAGGAAGCGAAGAAATCCGGAAAATAATTTTCGGGACTAATTTATAAGGCAAGAAAAATATGAAATATAAGATTCTGGCAAAAGACGGACGTGCCAAACGGGCTGACGTAGAGACAGTCCACGGCACGATCCACACGCCGGTATTCATGAATGTAGGAACTGTCGCCGCGATCAAGGGCGCTGTGTCCACCGATGACCTTCGCGGGATCGGGACACAGGTGGAGCTTTCCAACACCTACCATCTTCATGTCCGGACCGGCGACAAGCTGATCAAGGAGCTCGGCGGTCTCCACAGGTTTATGAACTGGGATCGTCCGATCCTCACCGATTCCGGCGGATTTCAGGTATTTTCCCTCGCCGGACTCAGAAAGATCAAGGAAGAGGGCGTCTACTTCAACTCCCATATCGATGGTCATAAGATCTTCATGGGACCGGAGGAGAGCATGCAGATCCAGTCAAACCTTGGTTCCACGATTGCGATGGCATTCGATGAGTGCGCTCCGCATCCGTGTACCAGAGAATACATGGAGAATTCTGTCGCGAGAACTACAAGATGGCTGGCGAGATGCCAGGCGGAGATGGCGAGATTAAACTCCCTGCCGGATACCGTCAATAAGGAACAGCTTCTGTTCGGCATCAATCAGGGCGGAACCTTCGAGGATATCCGGATCGCGCATGCGGATACGATCTCGAAGATGAACTGCGACGGCTACGCGGTCGGCGGACTTGCGGTCGGTGAGAGTCACGAGGAGATGTACCGCATCCTCGATGCGGTGGTTCCGCATCTGCCGGAAGAGAAACCGACTTACCTGATGGGTGTCGGAACCCCGGCGAACATCCTTGAAGCGGTGGACCGCGGCGTCGATTTCTTCGACTGCGTTTACCCGACAAGAAATGGCCGTCATGGTCATGTATATACAAACCACGGAAAGATCAACCTGTTTAATGAGCAGTTTTCAAAGGATATGCGCCCCATCGAAGATGGATGCCAGTGTCCGGCCTGCCGCTCATACAGCAGGGCCTATATCCGCCATCTCCTGAAGGCAAAAGAGATGCTTGGAATGCGCTTATGCGTGCTCCACAATCTTTACTTCTACAACACAATGATGACGGAGATCAGGGAAGCTATCGAGAACCACTGCTACGCCGAGTACAAAGAGAAAAAGTTGGAGGGCGTGACAGGGAACTATAAAGACAAGGTATAAGAAAAGGAGGTGCAACGGATATGACTAACAGCCCGGCATTTTGGATTGGATATATTGTTTTAATCTTTGCTTTCATGTACTTCATTGCGATCAGACCGCAGCAGAAGGAAAAGAAAAAAATGCAGGAACTGATGGCAAGCATCGCAGTCGGTGACAGCGTGCTGACATCCAGCGGATTCTACGGAGTGATCATTGATATGACAGACGATACCGTTATCGTTGAGTTTGGCAACAATAAGAACTGCCGTATCCCGATGCAGAAACAGGCGATCGTTCAGGTTGAAAAACCGGAGGCGTAAGACCTGAAAAACAGAAAAGAAAGAGGTTCATTTCCGATTATGTGGAGATGAACCTCTTTTTTATGTAACAGGAAATTCTGAGGAATTCCCTGTTACATAAAAAGGCACTAACGTGCCAAAGACGCGCACTCGTGCGAAGATGCAGATTGTCGCAAGCGACTGCGCGAGGCGCGAGAATGTGCCAAGGCACATTCTTTTTTGGGTGAGCCGGGAAGAAACTTCCTGTTTTTACTGCGGCGTTGCATTTCTTCCTTCGTCCTCGAAGTACTTTTTCAATTCTTCAAATTCCCGCGCATACTTCGGGGAAACTGCGGTTGGGTTGGAGTGGATCCTTTCTTTGCGGAAACGGCGGCGTTCCTTTCGGAGTGCAGCGAGGCGGGATTCCCGTTCCTTTAACATCTCGGCAAGCTGTTCCGCAGATTTCCCGCGGAGCGCTTCCAGATGGATTCCGGTAAGGTCCTTCAGACTGTCGAGCTTTCCTCCGGCCTTTGCCTTTAATTCCTCAAGGCTGACATTGGAGAGATCGCGGATGGAATCTGCGGCGGATCCGGCCTTTTCGCGAAGCATGGACATACCGGCAGCCGGTTTTTCCTTGATGGATCCCAGTTTTGTACTGGCTTTTTCCCGGAATTCTTCCATACTCATTCCGGTGAGAGCCGCAGCCTGAACTTTCTTTGCCTCGATCTGATCCAGCAGTTCTTCTTTGGCGGCCTGTAAGCGGTCTTCGGTATTCATCTTGAGGAGCGCACGCTGTACTTGAAGATTGTCAAGTTCCGCACGGAGCTTCTGCATAGCTTCCAGGGACTTTCCGAAGGCAAGCGCTTCCTTCGTGCAGACGATGGAATCGTAAACAAAGAGCACAGTCACAAAAAATACAAAAAACAGATCCCAGTAGAGCGGCATCGCGAGGACGGCCCGCGCAATAGGCTTATGGATCAGGTGTGTCATAAAGATCGTCAGAAATCCCCAGGCGATGGAGGAGCTGAGACAGATATAACCGTGGAGATTAAAGGGCTGGTTGCTGTAATCCCAGTAGCGGACTTTGAAAAGCCGCTCCATCACATATCCAGTCACGTACTCCAGAGCCGTGGCACCGATAACGCCGGAGATATAGGTGAGGATCAGGCTGTCCTGAAACGGGAGAGATACCCATAACATCATGACTGCGCCGCTTCCGTATAACGGCAGCATCGGTAGCCGCAGAAAGCCTCGGTTCACGAATCGCTTCTGTTTTAAGGAAACATAGGTGGACTCGAAGATCCATCCAAAGAAACAGTATAGATAAAAAAACGTAAGCCATTGATACCAGGTGTAAGTATACATAAGTCTCCTCTCGGTTGTAAATTCAGTTTATCCATATCATACGACAGGAACAGGGAAATAACAAGGTGTAACGAAAGAACAGGCCTGGAAAAAGAAAACAGATGTGAAAACAGCCGCCTGGATATGACCGGGGCGGCTGTTTTGTCAATTGATTTATTGTAAAAATATCTGGTTGTCTGCTGTATTCTTAACACGGACGGTCAGGCATTGGAAAAATTACTGAAGGGTTTTATAAACCTCAAAGCTTGGCTTCTTATTTCCGTTCACATCGATGAGACCGAACGCATAATGCGCACCCAGAAGTCCCTGCTCATCCTTCATGCGGTTCAACAGGAATGCCTCAACGTATGGATTTGCCTTTGCGGTCTCATAAGCTTCCTTAATGCACTGGGCCTGGAGATCGAGGCACTGACCGCCGTGGACCGGGGAATCAGAAGTGAATCCCTGCTCGGAGAGGATCAGGTGGCGGACCTTTCCGGACGGGGAAAGCATGTCGGCCTGCTGCATATAATCGGTCAGAATATGAAGATTCTTCAGGTTGATGATATAAGTATCTGCTTTTTCCAGTGTATATTTGTCATCGGAGAAGACCGGATCCTCGAAGGTCTCCGGATATGCGTGCCATGCGATACCGTAGTCGGTATCTTTCAGGCGGCTGTTTAACCGCGGGATCATGTCCATAGCGCCGTACTTGAAGCCCTCGACCTGTCCGCAGTTCCAGCGGAAGTCGAACGGAATATAGACGTTTGCCAGCTTGTTGGAACCTTTGATGGTGTCGTACCAGGTGCGGAATCCGGTCGCGTAGTTGGAACAGTAGGTGTCAATATCCATCTGCCCGATATAGTTCCACGCCTGTCCATCATTGATCTCATTGCCGATGACCCAGTTGGAGACACAATCCCTGAATGCCTCTGTGACGCGCTTCGCGGCCTCTCTTGTGGCCTGGACGCCGGCATCGTTTAAGGTGTTGAACGCGTAGTAGCTTGCGCCGGTTGGCTGGGATACCGGAAGAAGAGACGGGCTGTAGCTCGCTGCTGCCCAGTCGTTTAAGACGATCAGCGTCACAGTGACGCCTGCCTGGTCAAGCTTTGTGTAGAGATCCTGGCAGACAGACAACTGGCTGCTGAATGCCCAGGACATCGGAAAATTTAAAACGACCTGAGAAGCACCGACCTCGAGAACGTCCGGGATCTGGGCATGTTCATTGATCAGAACGCCCTTGATGGACTTTGGAGTCTGGTAGTGGTCGGCGTAGGCCGGAACGGCAATGGAAAAGCAGAGCGCTGCGGACAGCGCGGCAGCTGCGATGCGCTTCAGTGAATTCATAAGATTTCCCCTTTGTGGAATGAGCCATTTTTTGCGGAGCATTGATTCCTGAAAATAATTCCTCCGCACTGTTGGCAATGTTCATATATTTACTATACCGTGAGGCGGAATAGAAGTCAATGGAAAGGGACGTAAAACTGGTGAAAAGGGGAAAATGCCGGAATTTGAAATTGAAACAATTATGTCCGGAAATAAAAGTTAAAAACAAGGATATAGGAAAAAAGAACTTTGGCAAGCTGGCAGAGCAAAAAATAGGGACCGCAGCCGTTCCTGCAGTCCCTAAGGGGAGTATGGAAAGTATCAATTTTTTAGGGGGACCTGCCAGAGTTGCCTCCGACAGGTATGAGTATGAAAAAGCTTTGTGTGTTCAAGTGTAACACTTGAAACAAAGGCAGGTTATCCTTTCGGATAACGTAATTATATTATATAGACAAAATGTGTCTAAACTGTGAGTAAAAAATTAAAAGAAAGTAAAATTACTTAACGAATAATGAAGAGCCGTATCGAAATATGGCGAAAATTGGCACAGAGACAGACAACAAATCCTGCGCCGAGGATTTCCCGGAGATCTGCCGCATTTTTGCCGAAGTTTGGCAGGAAATTTGAACATAAATTGTCCATAAATATCTGATATACTATATAATAAATTGGTATCAGAGAGGCCAAAAGCTTTTGATCCCAACATCTTGAGATAAGAGAAAAAGAAAACGGGGAGGTTCACAATGAAGAAAGAAAAAATGATATTAGTACCCGCAGCGTTTCTTATGACAGCAATGCTGGCATTTCCGGTTATGGCATCGGAAAGAATCGAGGAGGTCACGATCGATATCAGTGCAGTCCTGACAGATTCCGACAACCTTGAAGTTGAGGCGGAAGTGTCGGATGACGGCTGTTATGTGGATGAGGTGACAGTCACAAATACACCGAGCGGAGACTGGAACGACAGCACAAAGCCGAAGGTAAAAGTTACTCTTGGCGCGGAGAGCGGATATACGTTCTCCACCGGACTCGGTAGATCCGATGTATATCTCGGAAATGATGATCAGACGGTGACATCTGTTTCGAGAAGTACTTCAAAGCTGTCTGTCTATGTGACACTCCCGAAGATCGAAGATATCGACACGGACTATGATTCTGATGATGATTTGGAAGTATATGATCTTTTCTGGGATGACAGCTACGGTGGAGTTGCATGCTGGGAGGGATCTGATTCCGCAAAGAAATATCAGGTTCGTTTATATAGGGACGGAAGCGCAGTGGGCTCCACATATACGACAACGAATGATTACTACAACTTCTGTGGTTCCTTCACAAAAAGTGGAAGTTATACATTTAAGGTAAAAGCGATCCGGGGAAACAACGAGACCAGCTGGCAGGAGTCTGACTCCAAAGATGTAAACAGCAGCGAGGCATCCGCAATCTACGCGAACCGCACAGCAGCAGCGAAGTATTACGGCAGCGGTTCCTCAGGATCAAACAATCAGACAAGCTCCAGCTCCTCCAGCACCGCAGACGGCGCATGGCTCCGCGACGGCAACGGCTGGTGGTGGTGCAACCCGGATAAGACTTACCCAGTGGCGAACTGGAAGCTGATCAACAACGTATGGTATTATTTCAACCAGTCCGGATATATGACAGAGAACCAGTGGGTAATGAACAACAACCGGTGGTATTACTGCGGAGTGTCCGGCGCGCTGGTCAAGAGCCAGTGGGTACAGACCAACGGCGCATGGTACTACTGCGGAGCTGACGGCGCGATGCTCACGAGCCAGATGATCGGCGGACAGTATTATGTTGATAAAAATGGCGTCTGGGTGCAGTAGAATAAAAATTTCAAAAACCCCTTTAAAAACAAAGGTCTTTCGTATATAATAAAAACTGATATTTCGCGCCCTGAATAAAGCAGGGTTTTCTGATAGAGAGATAAGCGAGGCACATCCCACCGATGGGATGTGGAAATGGATTCAGGAGATTTTCAGTTAGAGAGACAGGAGGAAGACGACAATGATGATGTCCAACGACATTGGAATTGACTTAGGTACCGCCAGCATCCTTGTATACATTAAGGGAAAAGGCGTTGTTTTAAAGGAGCCGTCCGTAGTAGCACTGGACAGGGAGACGAATAAAGTAATTACCTTCGGTGAGGAGGCGCGTCTGATGATCGGACGTACTCCGGGTAATATCGTTGCGGTAAGACCGCTCCGTAAAGGTGTAATTTCCGATTATACCGTAACCGAAAAAATGTTAAAATATTTCATTAACAAGGCGGTCGGAAAGAGAACCTTAAGAAAACCGCGTATCGCTGTCTGCATCCCGAGCGGAGCGACAGAGGTTGAGAGAAAGGCCGTTGAGGATGCAACATACCAGGCAGGTGCCCGCGAGGTCTGCATTATCGAGGAGCCGGTTGCCGCAGCGATCGGTGCCGGAATCGATATTTCCAAGGCATGCGGAAACATGATCGTAGATATCGGAGGCGGTACTGCGGATATCGCGGTGATCTCCCTCGGCGGTACGGTCGTAAGTACTTCTATCAAGACTGCCGGAGATGACTTCGATGAAGCTCTCGTCCGCTATATGAGAAAGAAACATAATCTTCTGATCGGTGAGAGAACCGCCGAGGAGATCAAGATCAATATCGGCGCGGCTTACCGCCGTCCGGAGCTTGTGACGATGGAAGTCCGCGGAAGAAACCTTGTGACCGGTCTCCCGAAGACCATCGTTGTCACATCCGACGAGACACTCGAGGCGTTAAGAGAGCCGGCGATGCAGATCGTTGACGCCGTACACAACGTACTGGAGCGCACACCGCCGGAACTTGCGGCAGATATCTTTGACCGCGGAATCGTTCTCACCGGCGGCGGATCCCTGATCTCAGGACTTGACGCTCTGATCGAGGAGAAGACAGGAATCACGACGATGATCGCGGAGGAGCCGCTTACAGCGGTTGCGATCGGAACCGGTAAGTTTATCGAGTTCGCACACGGCGGAAAAGGCGCAGAAAAATAAAAAATGGCAACTGTAACAGGCTATGTGGAAAGAATCAAATACCGCAATGAGGATAACGGTTACTCGGTCTTAAGCGTGGCGGACGGGGGAGAAGAATATATCCTCGTTGGCACATTTCCCTACATCAGTGAGGGAGAGCGGATCGAGGCGACGGGCCGGATGGTGGAACACTCCATCTACGGTGAACAGCTTGCGGTGGAGAGCTATGAGATAAAGGCTCCCGAGGACACACTGGCAATTGAACGGTATCTCGGCTCCGGTGCTATCAAAGGCATCGGAGCTGCTTTAGCTAAAAGGATCGTGAAAAAGTTCAAGGCGGATACATTCCGGATCATGGAAGAAGAGCCGGAGCGCCTCGCAGAGGTCAAAGGCGTCAGCGAGCGCATGGCGATGGAGATCTGCAGCCAGGTGGAGGAAAAACGGGATATGCGCCAGGCGATGGTCTTCCTTCAGCAGTACGGGATTTCCATGAACCTTGCGGTGAAGATCTACCAGCATTACGGTCCGAAGATGTACTCGGTCATCCAGGAAAATCCTTATCAGCTCGCGGATGATATCCAGGGCGTAGGCTTTAAGATCGCGGATGAGATCGCGGCGAAAGTCGGTATCTTTACGGATTCCGATTACCGGATCCGCAGCGGACTCTTCTATGCACTGCTCCAGGCGACGGGAAATGGCCATACATATCTGCCGGAGGAGGAGCTGTTTGCCAACGCATCGGCACTCTTAAATGTGGAACCGGAGCACATGGAAAAACATCTGGTGGATCTCCAGATGGAGAAGAAGCTGGTGGTGAAAGAAAAGGACGGAAAGCGGATCGTCTATCCGGCACAGTTCTACTATATGGAACTCAATACGGCGAGAATGCTGCATGATCTGAATATTCACTCGAAGATCAATGAGGAGGACGTGAAAAAACGGCTCAAAAAGATCACGGAGGCGGAGAAGATCGAGCTGGATGAGCTCCAGGAGCAGGCGGTGATGGAGGCGGTGAGCAATGGTCTCCTTATTATCACCGGAGGACCTGGAACTGGTAAAACAACGACGATCAACACGATCATCCACTATTTTGACCAGGAAGATATGGAGATCCTTCTGGCGGCCCCGACGGGGCGTGCGGCAAAGCGCATGACGGAGGCGACCGGATATGAGGCAAAGACGATCCATCGCCTTCTGGAGCTGACCGGAGCGCCTGTCGCGGATCCGAAAAACAACGGCAATTCCGGCGAGAACCGGCTGGAGGGCATGCATTTTGAGCGGAACGAGGAAAATCCTCTCGACGCGGATGTGATCATCATCGATGAGATGTCGATGGTCGACATCAGCCTGATCCACTCGCTCTTAAAGGCAGTAAATGTGGGGACGAGGCTGATCCTTGTGGGAGATGTTAACCAGCTTCCGAGCGTCGGACCGGGAAATGTCCTGCGGGATATGATCGCGTCTGAGGCGTTCCCTGTTGTAAAACTTACAAAGATCTTCCGCCAGGCGGCCCAGAGTGACATTATTGTCAATGCCCATAAGATCAATGACGGAGAGGTGGTTCCCTTAAATAAGAAGAGCCGTGATTTCCTTTTTATTCGCCGTGACTATCCGGCGGACATCGTGAAGGATATGATGGTCCTTGTGCAGGACAAGCTTCCGAACTATGTCCATGCCGAGATGTCAGATATCCAGATCATGACGCCGATGCGGAAAGGCGCTCTCGGAGTCGAGGCATTAAATAAGCAGCTTCAGGAGAAGTTTAATCCGCCTGCACCGCAGAAAGCGGAAAAGGAGTCCGGCGGAACGATCTTCCGGGTCGGCGATAAGGTCATGCAGATCAAAAACAATTACCAGATCGAGTGGGAGGTCCGCAACAGGTACGGGATCCCGGTGGAAAAAGGGGAAGGCGTCTTTAATGGAGACACGGGGATCATCCGGTCCATCAACAGCTTTGCGGAAACTCTGGAGGTGGAGTTCGATGAGCGGAAGATGGTGGAGTACAGTTTTAAGCAGCTGGAGGAGCTGGAACTTGCCTATGCGATCACGATCCACAAGTCCCAGGGAAGCGAGTATCCGGCAGTGGTGATCCCGGTCCATTCCGGTCCGAGGATGTTGATGACGAGAAACCTGATCTATACAGCGGTCACGAGAGCAAAATCGTGTGTCTGCCTGGTCGGGATCCCGGAGGTGTTCCAGGCGATGGTGGACAATGAGGTGGAGCAGAAACGGTACTCGGGGCTGAAGGACCGGATTCTGGAGATTGATACATCTATGATGCAGAAATAGACCTGCACTATTTGTTCGAATATTTATATTTAATATGAAATTTAATAAAATTCTTGATGTTCTATATCCCCGCCGCTGTCCTGTATGCGGGGATATCACAGGCGGCTTCGGGCGGATGATCTGCCCGGACTGCCTTCATAAACTATCGTTTGTAAGATCGCCGGTATGTAAAAAATGCGGAAAAGAGATTGAAGACGGGAGTCTGGAGTTCTGTCCGGACTGCATGCGCCATCCACGTGCCTTTGAGTACGGGATCGCCCTGTTAAATTACGATGAGACGGCGAGGCATTCCATGGCGCAGATCAAGTACAATAATAAGAGAGAGTACCTGGATTTTTACGGGACAGCCCTGACGGCACGGTACGGACGGACGATCCGCCGGATGCAGGCAGATGCCCTGGTTCCGGTGCCGGTCCATGCCACGAGGAAAAAGACCCGGGGATTCAATCAGGCAGAGATCCTGGCACGGGTCATCGGAAAGAAGCTGGGGATTCCGGTGATACCGGAAATGCTGGTGAGAAATAAGAAGACGCTGCCGCAGAAGGATCTCTCGGCGGCAGAGCGGCTTAAGAACCTTTCCGGTGCCTTTGCGGCGGGGGCGATCCCGGAGGGGATCAGGAGCGTAATCCTTGTGGATGATATTTATACAACAGGCAGCACCATCGAGGCGTGTGCGAGAGCCCTGCGGGCATCGGGAATCAGCCGGGTTTATTTCGTTGTGATCTGCATGACCGGGGGCAGATAGGACAGGAAAAAAGTGATATGCATACAGGTTATAGAATGAGAGAGACTGCATAAACATGCAAAAATACATGCATAAACACTTGCTTTTTGTATAGGCCTGTGGTATAGTGGGTCTCATCGAAAAAGTTGCAAATCCGTATTGGGTTAGAGGAGGAACATATTATGAAAAAGGCGATTGCATTATGTTTAACTGCTGCGATGGCAGCATCACTTCTTACAGGCTGCGGCGGCAAGACTACAGAGACAACGGCAGCAGCAGAGAACAAGACAGAGACAACAGCAGGTGAGGCTGCGGCAGAAAAGAAAGATGAGGCAGCTGGGGTTGTTAAGGTGATCGAATATGATCTTACAGATGAGCAGTATGCATTCGGCGTGGATAAAGACCAGCCGGAGCTGCTTGAGCAGGTAAATGCATTTATCGCAAAGATCCAGGAGGACGGAACCTTCAATGAGATCTGCGATAAGTATTTCAGCGACGGCGAGCCGGCTGCAGTAGAATCCGCAGAGTATGATGCTTCTAAGGATCAGCTGGTTGTTGCGACAAACGCGTCCTTTGAGCCGTTTGAGTATGTTGACGGCGACAGCTACAAGGGAATCGATATGGAAATCGCAGCTTTGTTCGCACAGGAGCTTGGCAAGGAGCTTGTAATTGAAAACATGGACTTTGATGCAGTATGCTTATCTGTTGGTCAGCACAAATGCGACATCGCAATGGCCGGCTTAACGATCAACGAGGAGAGAGAAGAATATGTAACCTTCTCCGATCCGTATTATAAAGCATCCCAGAGACTGGTTACACTGGCAGATGATACGGCTTTTGATGACTGTAAGGATGCAGCTTCCGTAGAAGAGGTTCTTAAGGGCTTAAGCGCGAGCGACAAGATTGGCGGACAGCAGGGAACCACAGCACAGTACTTTGTTGAGGGCAGTGATGACTGGGGCTTTGAAGGACTTCCGGCAGAGTGGGTACCGTATAAGAGTGCATCTCTTGCAGTTCAGGATATGATCAACGGCAACGTGAAGTACGTGATCATTGATGCGGCTCCGGCGGAAAGCATCACAAAGGCGATCAACGCAATGCAGTAAAAATATTGGAAACACCGGTCAGAAAAGCGGGGGCAAGATACGGTTCGCTCCCGCTTTTTGACTGTACTGGAACATGGCAGGAAACGCTGTGTTTTTGCTATCTGGAGGTATTATGGGAAACTTCGGGAACAAATGGAACAAGTTTGTACAGATATTTATTGAGAAAAACGGTTACGTCAAGGTCGTGCAGGGACTTCAGAATACGCTTCTGATCGCGGTAGTCGGCATGCTCATCGGTGTTTTGATCGGTACCATCATCGCGACGGTCCGCGTCCTGCCGAAATATAAGACACTTCCGCGGGCGCTGAACGCGGT
This sequence comes from Desulfotomaculum sp. OF05-3, assembly GCF_003435535.1. Taxonomy (NCBI): domain Bacteria; kingdom Bacillati; phylum Bacillota; class Clostridia; order Eubacteriales; family Desulfotomaculaceae; genus Desulfotomaculum; species Desulfotomaculum sp. OF05-3. Next base: position 155,496 of record NZ_QWGO01000002.1, read on the forward strand.
CTGCAGCTTCTACGTAGGTCTCTTCCGCGGAACCCCGATGGTCGTGCAGCTTCTGATCTTCTACTACGTTATGCTGCCGCTTATGGGGATCAAGCTGCCGGGTGTCCGTGTTGCCATGGTGGTCTTTGGATTAAATAGCGGTGCGTATATTTCCGAGATCATGCGAAGCGGTATCCAGTCCGTTGATCCGGGACAGCTTGAGGCGGGACGTGCAGTTGGTCTTGGCTTTGGTCCTGCGATGATCCGGATCGTAATCCCGCAGGCAGTGAAAAATATTCTTCCGACTCTGGGCAATGAGTTTATTGCCCTGATCAAGGAAACCTCCGTTGTCAGCTTCGTCGGCGCGGCGGATCTTTACGTTGCCTTCAACTATATCGGAAGCAACAGCTACGAGTTTATGGTCCCGTATCTTGTCATGGCGGCGATCTACATCGTTCTCGTGCTGGTGATCTCAATTCTTGTAAAACTGATGGAAAGGAGCCTGAAGAAGAGTGATAGACGTCATTGATCTGAAAAAAACATTTGGTGATCTGGAAGTCCTGAAGGGAATCAATGTGACCATCAATAAAGGTGACATCGTTGTAGTCATTGGCCCGTCCGGCTCCGGAAAAAGTACATTTTTAAGATGCCTGAACTGTATGGAGGATCCGACCTCCGGCAGCATCATTTTTAACGGCGTAGATATCGCCGATATGCGCGTGGACATCAATATCCACCGCCGCCATATGGGCATGGTATTCCAGCACTTCAACCTGTTCAACAATATGACTGTGATCGAGAATATCATGATGGCGCCGGTCTATGTGCGCTGTAAAGAGTTAAAGAAGGCAAAGAGAAAAGGAACGCTGGCACCTGATGCGCCGAAGACAAAGGCGGAGATCAAGGCACAGGCGAGAGAGGAAGCCCTTGGGCTGTTACGCCGCATCGGTCTTGAGGATAAAGCAGACGTTTACCCGTCCACTCTTTCCGGCGGACAGAAGCAGCGTGTGGCCATCGTCCGCGCTCTGGCGATGAAGCCGGATGTGATCCTCTTCGATGAACCGACGAGTGCTCTCGATCCGGAGATGGTAGGTGAGGTACTGGATCTCATGAAGGAGCTTGCAAACGAAGGAATGACCATGGTCGTTGTAACCCACGAGATGGGCTTTGCGAGAGAGGTTGCAAACCGCGTGCTGTTTATGGATCAGGGAAAAATTCTCGAAGAAGCTCCACCGGAAGAATTCTTCGCGCATCCGAAGAATGAGAGAACAAAGGAATTTTTATCGAAGGTCCTGTAAATATTAAATAATGAAAAGCTTCTTGTTGCCTGAAAGATGGAAACGAGAGGCTTTTTTTATTTACGCGACAACTGACCAAAGTCCGCTCTTGCGCAAAATCTTGTTCTCAATAGTGCCCCTTCTCCTTGGCGTGCCAACTACACAGCAGCAGGGAACTTTCAGAAAGCAGTGCCTGGATACAGGGATCTGGTTCCTCTTGGCTCGCAGGTGAATGCGTTGGAAAAAAAGATGATGCTTGTCTGAGCGAAGCGAGTTGCATCATCTTTTTTTCGTCCCTAGCAGTCGCCCGCAAGCCTAGAGGAACCTTCCCTGAATCCCACAAGCACTGCTTTCTGAAAGTTCCCTGCCCCGCCAATCAACTAAAACTCCACGAAAACTCTTATTTCTCAAGGAAATGCTTGACGCGCCGCAATTCTTATGTTACAATGTTCGGGCGAATGGAAGATATAGGTCTTTTTTTTATGCTCAAAAAACGATAGCAATGAATAGAGAAAAGGCCGCCTTACAAAGAAATTAAACGGAGGTGGAAGTCGTGCGCACTAAGATTACACTGGCATGCACAGAATGCAAACAGCGCAACTACAACATGACGAAGGATAAGAAGACTCATCCGGACCGCATGGAGACAAAGAAGTACTGCAGATTCTGCAAGAGACATACGATGCACAAAGAAACTAAGTAATCCGGTTTGCAAGAAGGACGTGAATTTATGGGAGAAACGGCAAGTAATGAGAAAGCCCCTAAAACGGACTTTATCAAAGGCTTAAAAGCTGAATTCAATAAGATCATCTGGCCGGATAAGGATACGCTTACGAAAGAGACCGTTGTAGTAGTCGTATCAACAGTAATTCTGGGGATTGTTATCGCAGCCCTTGACCTGATCATCAAATTTGGTCTCAATATTGTACTTGGTTAAGGATGAGGTGAAGATATGTCAGAAGCACAATGGTATGTTGTACACACTTATTCCGGATATGAGAATAAGGTAAAGGTTGACATTGAGAAAACAATCGAAAACAGAGGTCTTCAGGATCAGATCTTAGAGGTCTCCGTCCCGCTGGAAGAAGTCATCGAGCTTAAAAACGGTGCTCAGAAGCAGGTCGAGCGTAAGATGTTCCCGGGCTATGTGCTGATTCATATGATCATGAATGATGATACATGGTACGTTGTACGGAACACCAGAGGTGTGACCGGATTCGTAGGACCGGGATCCAAGCCGGTGCCGCTTTCAGAAGAAGAGATGATGAGTCTTGGCTTTAAGGCACCGGATGTCGTTGTAGATTTCGCCGTCGGAGATACCGTCGTTGTTACGGCCGGCGCATGGAAGGATACCGTCGGTGTCATTAGAACCGTCAATGAGTCCAAGCAGTCCATTACAATCAACGTCGAGATGTTCGGCCGTGAAACACCGGTGGAACTGAGCTTTTCTGAAATCAAGAAGATGTGACCGTAAACGGACTAAGATCCGGACCGGTCGTCCGTACCTTTTTAGGAAAACGGACTTTGTGCCCGCGTGGGAGGGAAATCCCCGACATTACCACATTATTTAGGAGGTGCCTAATTATGGCAAAGAAAGTTACAGGTTATATTAAATTACAGATTCCTGCCGGCAAGGCAACACCGGCTCCGCCAGTTGGACCGGCTCTTGGACAGCACGGTGTAAACATCGTACAGTTCACAAAGGAGTTCAACGCTAAAACTGCTGACCAGGGCGATATGATCATCCCGGTTGTTATCACAGTTTACGCTGACAGAAGCTTCAGCTTCATCACAAAGACTCCGCCGGCTGCTGTATTATTAAAGAAGGCTGCAAAGATCAAATCCGGTTCCGCAACACCGAACAAAGCAAAGGTAGCTACTCTTACAAGAGCTGAAGTACAGAAGATCGCTGAGCTCAAGATGCCAGACTTAAACGCTGCAAGCATCGAGGCTGCTACAAGCATGATCGCTGGTACTGCTCGTTCCATGGGTATCACCGTAACAGACTGATCGTAAGCAACTGAATGGAGGACGGACCTCCATATACAGCAACAATCACGTGGGAGGGAGGACTCCCGACACTACCACAGGAGGTTTTTTATAATGAAAAGAGGAAAAAGATACGTAGAAGCGGCAAAAGCTATCGACCGCGCTACTCTTTATGATACAGCAGATGCAATCGCATTAGTTAAAAAGTCTGCTGTTGCTAAATTTGATGAAACAATCGAGGCTCACTTAAGAACAGGCTGTGATGGCCGTCATGCTGATCAGCAGATCCGTGGTGCAGTAGTTCTGCCGCACGGAACAGGTAAGACTGTTCGTATCCTTGTATTCGCAAAAGGACCGAAGGCTGATGAGGCTCAGGCTGCAGGCGCTGACTTCGTTGGAGCAGAGGATTTAATTCCGAAGATCCAGAACGAAGGCTGGTTAGATTTTGATGTAGTTGTTGCTACACCGGATATGATGGGCGTTGTTGGACGTCTTGGCCGTGTACTCGGACCGAAGGGCTTAATGCCGAACCCGAAGGCTGGTACAGTAACAATGGACGTTACAAAAGCTATCAAAGAGATCAAAGCTGGTAAGATTGAGTACAGACTCGATAAGACAAACATCATTCACGTGCCAGTAGGTAAGGCTTCTTTCACAGAAGAACAGTTAGCGGACAACTTCCAGACGCTTATGGATGCAATCAACAAAGCAAAACCGAGCACAGTAAAGGGCGCTTACTTAAAGAGCGTTACTCTTACTTCCACAATGGGCCCGGGCGTTAAGTTAAACGTAGCTAAGTTAACAAACTAAGCGGAAATGTCACCTGACGGTGACATCCCCCTATTGATAAAAAAGACAACTGCTCCGTGCCTGCGGCACTCTCGCAGTTGTTGCCTGCATTCGTAATCCGGGCTATCGCCCTGCTTACTCATGCAGGCTTGGTTGTCAAATGCCCATTCAGCCTTGCGTGCAAGCACGCAGTCTGTATGGTCGCTTGACAACACTTTTTTGCAAAAATTGATTGACAATCCGAATATATTATGATAAAGTATTCGAGTATTGAATGCCGAAGACAGCAGGTGCCGTAAGGCGTAAGGTAAAAACACCTGCCGAGGAACGTACAAAACTCACACAGAATTTTGTAAACCTCTCTGTCTGCGGACGGAGAGGTTTTTTTCCGAAAAGCGATATAAAATGCTGTGACGGCGAATCCAATACTAAAATAAAACAGGAGGTAAACCATTCATGGCAAAAGTTGAATTAAAGCAGCCGGTAGTTGCTGAGATCGCTGAAGTCCTCAACGGAGCAAAGTCTGCTGTAGTCGTTGACTACCGTGGATTAACTGTTGAGCAGGATACTGCTCTTCGTAAACAGTTAAGAGAAGCTGGTGTTTCTTATAAAGTATATAAGAACACAATGATCCGCTTCGCTGCAAAGGGAACTGAGTTCGAAGCACTTGAGCCGCATCTTGAAGGACCGACAGCACTTGCTGTTTCTAAAGAAGATGCAACAGCTCCGGCCAGAGTATTAGCTGAGTTCGCAAAGAAAGCTGACAAGCTTGAATTAAAAGGCGGCGTTGTAGAGGGAACATACTACGATGCAGCAGGTATCGGTGTGATCGCAAGCATCCCGTCCAGAGAGGTTCTTCTTGGAAGACTTCTTGGAAGCATGCAGTCCCCGATCACAAACTTCGCACGCGTTCTCAACCAGATCGCAGAGAAGAACGGCGAAGGCGCAGAAGCTCCGGCAGAGGCTTAATCCTCATCCCGGTCCTGCAGGCGGAAACACGCATCGCGTGATCCCGTCAAAGGCAGCATAGATGCTGTATAAAAGTTGTGAAAAACAAACGTGAAATATAAATTATTATGGAGGTAAATTATAATGGCAAAGTTAACAACCGCTGAGTTTATCGAAGCTATCAAGGAATTATCCGTATTAGAGTTAAACGAATTAGTAAAGGCTTGTGAGGAAGAGTTCGGTGTATCCGCAGCAGCAGGCGTAGTAGTTGCAGCAGCAGGCGCTGGCGCAGCAGCAGAGGAAGAGAAGACTGAGTTCGACGTTGAGCTTACAGAAGTAGGCCCGAACAAGGTTAAAGTTATCAAAGTTGTTCGTGAAGTAACAGGTCTTGGCCTCAAGGAAGCTAAGGACGTTGTAGACGGCGCTCCGAAGGTTCTTAAGCAGGGTGCATCCAAAGACGAAGCTAACGACATCAAGACAAAACTTGAGGCTGAAGGCGCTAAGATTACTCTTAAGTAATCAACTTTTATACTTTGAATGTTTTGATCCGCAGGAAGATGACTTCCTGCGGATTTTTTCATGTAACAGGAAATTCCGAGGAATTCCCCGTTACATAAAAAGGCACTGACGTGCCAAAGATGCACACTCGCGCAAAGATGTAGATTGTCGCAAGCGGCCGCGCGAGGCGCGAGAATGTGCTAAGGCACATTCTTTTCATTTTGGGGCGATTGTAAGTAATTTGGCGGTGGAAAGACAGGCGCTTATGTGTTAAAATGGATAGCATGAAAATGGCATTGCCTGCCCATTATGCGTATCAATGATCGGGCGGGACAAAAAGGAGAAAGAAATGATTGAAGAATTAGTAAAGAGATACCCGGTTCTGGAATCCGTAAAGGGGCAGATCGAGGATGCATACAAGATCTTGGAGACATGCTATGAGGACGGAGGAAAGCTTCTGATCGCCGGAAACGGCGGAAGTGCCGCAGACTCTGACCATATCGTCGGGGAGCTGATGAAAGGTTTTGTAAAGCGTCGCCCGGTATCTGCGGAACTCGCCGAGGCGTTAAAGCAGACAGACCCGGAGAGAGGGGAAGAACTGGCGAAAAAGCTTCAGGGCGGGCTCCCGGCCATCGCCCTCACAAACCATGCGGCTCTCTCCTCAGCATTCGCAAACGATGTGGATGGAATGCTCTCTTACGCACAGCAGTTAAACGGCTACGGAAAAGCAGGGGATGTGTTCCTCGGAATCAGCACCTCCGGAAACTCTGAGAATGTGATGTATGCCGCTGTGACCGCAAAGGCAAAGGGACTTAAAGTTGTCGGTCTTACGGGAAAGACAGGCGGAAAGCTCGCAAAGCTCGCAGATGTCGCTATTATCGTGCCGGAGCAGGAGACCTATAAGATCCAGGAACTCCACCTGCCGATCTACCATGCGCTCTGCCTGATGCTGGAAGACAGATTTTATGCGGAATAGTACCGATATGATAATACATGTCTGCATGATGTTGAAAAATCCTATGAATGCCTGCGGACGATATCCGGATGTGCGAATGGGCAGACAGCAGGAATCATGCCGGAGAAGAACCGCAACCGGGGGAAAATTATGAAGAGACGGGAATGTGCCTCGTTAATTATTCTGGCATTGGCGGCGGTACCCGCACTGTTAGTTGCCATCGGACAGGTTTATGTGACAGGCGTAGACGGGATCAGGCTCAGAAGAACGGAGACCATCGACCTTCTGACGGAGATCGCGGTGCTGTTCTTTTTATATCTGTTCACGATCTGGAAAATTGAATCGAACCGGATCCGGACAGGTGCGGTACTTCTCATCACAGCCGGATTTCTCTGGATCCATCAGGCATTCACGGCGATGATCCTGTCAGGCGCGTATGTGCTGGTGCTTTTGATGCTCGGCGCACGGATCCGCAGAGGGATGGACCGTGAGCACAGATGGAGGGAGTACCATGTGATCACAGGGCTGGCGGACTTCCTTCTTGGAAGTGGATTTATGATATGCCTGTTCTGCCTGGGATCCCTGTTTTTCGGATGTGGGATCACAAGCTTCCGGTTTCTCACAGTGGTCATCGCTGGACTTCTGGCTGGGTACCGGATGATGGAATTGAGGGCGGCGGGAGATAGCGGAATGCCGTGGAAACGCGTGCCGCAGAGAACCAGGATCTCCCTGGAGATGTCCATCTGTATCGCGCTCATGTTCGCCATGATCCTTTTGCAGGCGGGACGAATGAATATCTGTGCCGACTACGATTCCCTCCATTACGGACTGCGGAATGAGTATGTTCTGGACAACGGCGGCGGAATCTATGAAAATCTCGGAATGGTCAATGTGGTGTACACCTATTCGAAAGGCCTTGAGACATTGCTTTTACCGATCTCCGGGCTGCCGTCCTACGGATTTTTCCTGAGCTTCCAGATTTGGATGACTGTCGGCACTCTGATCGCGGCGGGACAGATCGTGGAGCTGTTTGTCGGAAGAAGGTATGCGGTGAGATGCATGACACTTCTCTCCTGCATTCCGGGAATCATGAACATGTCCATCACGGCAAAGACGGATTCCATGACGGTGTTTATGCAGCTTGTACTGCTGCTGTTTCTTCTGCTCTATATCCGCAGACAGAGGAGCGCGTATCTCGTGCTGGCGGTGGACGCCTACCTGATGACGCTTGTGTTAAAGCCAACGGCACTTGTATTTTCAACGGTGGCCGCTGGAACGGCGGGGCTTTATATCCTGCTCACGAGACAGCTGAAATTTCGACTGAAGGAAAGTTTTCTTCCTTCCTGTATCTATATGATCCCGATGTGGCTTCTCATCTGGTACCGGACATGGCTGCATACGGGACTTCCGCTGACATCCGTGTTTAACTCGATCTGGGCGGCCCTCGGATTTACCGTGAGGTACCCGTACCGGTTTGAAAGTCTGCCGTCGAACGGAGGGTCCCTGATCTCAATCGAGGGACTAAAGCACATTTTAAAGAGAATTTATGGTGTCCTCATGGCCCCTGTGGGCGAGGACATGGCCCATGTGCGGATTGCCTGGGGCACACCGCTGCTTCTGCTCTTTCTTCTTCTCGTCTGTCTGCCGGTGCTGGCGGATGTGAGAAGATCGAGGCAGAAAGAGAAAAATACCGTGATCTGCCTGGCATTGGTATTTGTGACGAATGGACTCATGAGTCTTGTGGCACTTTACCTGTTATGGCAGGTGGACGGCAACTATTTCCTGCTTCTCTATGCGCTGTCAGCGATCATGGCGGTGATTGTGGTAGGAAAATTAAAGAGCGGTTTCCTGCGCGGGTCCATATGCAGGATGCTGGTGCCGTTTATTCTCTTTAATGTGACCATCACGGCGGTCAGCAACTGGGGCGGAACCCTGGGACTGACACCGGTGAAGTTCATCCACAAGGGATATTATGATCATATGGAAGAGTCCCATGAACTGCTTGCTTTCTACGGAAATGAGAAGATATGGGATATCCTGGCGGAGAACCCGAGAACCCGCGTCGTCGTATTCGGTGAGCAGCCGGAAATGCTGAGGTTCCCGTGCAGCACTCAGAGTTACACGGACATTGAGGGAAGCGGTGGAAACTTTAATCTCTCATCCAGCCCGGAGGCGCTGGCGGACTTCTTTACATTCGCGGGAGTAGATTACATCTATCTCGGAAGCGGATACTTAAAGCCTGGAACGGATGGATTCCGGAACGTGACAGGTCTCTTAAAACAGGGGTATCTTATGGATCTCCTGTATGAAAACGGAAACGGGCTTGCGGTATTCTCGTCTGATCCGAAGAACCTCACCGAGGAGGAGAGTGAGGCGCTTTTAGCGGAGTTTACTGAAAAATACTGGCCCGGAGAACAGCAGTAAGGGGATAAGACATGAATTTACAGGAGAAGATCCTGAAAGTGTGGAGGAGGTGGAGCCCGGAGCTCCTCATCTTTGCGATCTTTCTGGGATTTGGATTTTGGATCAACCGTGAAGTGGAATTAAAGGGACTTTACATGGATGACCTGTATCTCTGGTCCTGCTACGGGAACCAGTCATTTACGGAGTATGTATTCCCAATGGGCAGCAGCCGCTTCCGCTTCCTGTTTTATCTGGCGTCCTGGCTGGAGCTTTTCTTCATCGGGGGACATGTGGAATGGATGGTTCCATTCAACATCATCCTGAATACGGGAATCGCATACAGCATTTACAGGATGGCGGTGTCATTCAGCGACGGGCGAAGGATCATAAGCTTCGCTGTGGGGATTCTCTACCTGTCATCCAGAATGGCATATTATCAGATCGGCCAGTTTTACGGTCTGATGGAGAGCCTGGCGCTCTGGGCAGCGCTGGGGATACTGTGGTTTCTGTACCGGTATGTGAATGAGAAAAAAACGGGGGCCTTTCTCATGGCAAACCTCCTGTATTTCGTGGTCAGCTTCATTCACGAACGGTATATGGCGCTTCTTCCATTGTTGCTTCTGGCAGTAGCCCTCGGATTTGGAAAGGGACTGGCGCCGGAGACTGTGACAGCGGAGACAGGGAGAAATAGTGAACCGAACCGCGCCGCGGAGCCGGGACGAAGCCGCGGAAGAGGACAGAGCCGCGGGGCGCAGAATAAAAAAGAGGCGGCGGCCCGCACAGCAGCGGCTGAGGAGAAGGTTGGTTTCCATCTCCCGAAGCTCCTGCTTTTCGTGATCACGCTTTTCGTGTTCGGCGCGATCCAGATGATCCGCCTTTACACTATCGGAACGCTTTCACCGGCGGGAACCGGCGGAACTGACGTGGCAGATACTTTTAAGTTCACGGACGCCATTGGACAGGCACTGAACCAGGTGGGACTCGTGTTTGGGAGAAACTCCGGACCGCTCCACCTCTGTATCGAACCGTTTGCGGACAGCCCGGATAGAATCAAAAATCTAATCCTGGCGGCGGAGGCAATTCTGGGTGTCGGCGTTCTGGCGGCTGTGATCGGTATGATCCGGGCGCGGTATGAGATCGTCTGCCATTTAAAGAACGCGGTGCTGTTCCTTGTGTTTATCACACTCTGCATCGGCAGCTCCAGCGTGACGATCCGTGTGGAGATGCGCTGGGTCTATGTGGCTTACGCGGCGGCGCTTCTGTTCTTTGCCTACCTGTCACGGGTGATGGGGAAGGCGGGGATCCTGGTGCTGTTGTACGGCTGCCTGATCTTCCCGGTGGAGACATATTACCGGGACAACTGGGACAACCTGTATCTGTGGGCGCCCCAGAGCCAGTATAATTCCCTGGCGGAGAAGACATACGGAACATACGGGGACGATATCTTCGACAAGGAGATCTACATCATCGGGAAGGATTTTGAGATCAGTGATTTTAATGCTGAAACATTCCTGAAAGTATATGCAAAAGATAAAACAAATGTTCCGAAGCTCCAGTTTATCGACAGTGACATGGATCTCAAGGAGATCACGGATGACATGGTGCTCCTGTGTGAGGATCCGGAGCACAACGCATACAACGATGTGACGGAGATCGTGAAGAGGCAGAGGTTCGACACGCCCTTCGGCAGCTATTCGGACGGATGGATCGATGAGCACGCGAAGATCGTTCTGACAAACGGGGAGAGCAGCAAGCTGACCTTAAAGTGCTACTACCCGGGCAGGCTTACAGGCGGTGAGACCTGTAAGATCAAGGTGAACGGACGGCAGATGGCTGATCTTGTATTTACGGACAACACGATGTACTACGAGATCCCGGCTGCGCCGTATCAGAGATTTACCGTGGAATTTTCCTGCAACTTCTATGTGAAAGGGGCGAAGGAACACCGCGGGGAGGAAAATCTGGCGATGGTCGTGAAGGTGGTAGACCAGTAAAAGAGGCAGGTCCGCAGAAATTTTTGCGGACCAACGGGAAAACGCAGGAATGAAATTTTCTGCAAAAGGGCAGCCGGAGAAGGCTGCGACAGTAAAAAAGGAGAATCAGAAGAATGAATGGACAGCAGTGGGCTCCAATGTGCGCGGGCTTTGCCGTTGCTGTGGTCCTGTTCCTTGTACTCGGGTATTTCCTGAGGAAGAGGGACATGACTGCCCATCTTGCTCCCGTAAAGCGGGAACTCAAGAAGGAAAAGCAATGGCTGCGGCGCGGGGAGTATAATGCGGCTATGGTAAAGGGCCGCCAGAATCTGGAACTGTTTCTGAAGCTGGTGGCGGAATTTAATGGGATCGAGCTCGACAATTCTGCCCAGGCGATGGCGAACGCCAAGAGCGGTCCGGATGGAAGAGGACAGCGCGAAACTTACCGGATGAACGGGAGAAAGCGTCAGAGAGTCATGACATTCCAGCAGTTTGGATGGTGGCTCGACGAGAATGGGTATCTGGACCGGGTCGGAAAGTGGGAATTGAACGAGATCCGCGTGATCGGAAACAAGGCGGTTCATGAGAACTATGTTTCTAAGGAAGATGCCTGGAATCAGTACAATTATATGGAAGATGTTCTGCGGATCGTCGCTGACCACCACGCAAACCGGCGGAAACAGAGAGGACCGGCGGTTAAAAAGAGCCAGACGGGGTGCCATGGGGCGAGCGTGAAGAAGACGTCCGTGGCACAGATGAAAGGACGCAGACAGGGGCAGTCAAAGAGTGGAGGACAGAGTCAGGCAGGAAAAAGCCAGGCGAAGAACAGCGGACAGGGACATGCCCGGAAGCGTGAAGGCGGAAAGCAGACCAGTGGCGGGAACGCGAGGCAGGACGCAAAGGTAAGCGGCAATCAGAGAGTGGTTCAGAAGACCGAGGGAAAGAAAACGGCGGAACAGAAAAGCACTGAGAATAAGCAGACATTGAGAAAGCCGCAGAACGGCAGCAATGGGAAGGCAGCTGGAAAGAATGAGACGTCGGAGAGAACTCAGAAGAAGAGAGAAGTAAAAACAGCGGTCAATAAAGCCCAGCAGAGCAGGGAAGTAAAGATTGTAGAGAAGACCGCAGAGAATGCCCAGCCGGAGAAGCTGAGTTCTTCCGCGAAGAGGCGTCAGAGAAGAAAGCGCGCGAAAGCAGCCAGAGAGCAGGCTGAGGCAGCAGGAATGGTTCGCGAGACTGCACCGCAGAGTAAGGCAGCAAAGCCGACAGAAAAAATAGCAGAGCCGACAGAAAAAACGGTAAAGCCGACAGAAAAACGCACTGTGTGTCATGGGAAAGAGACAGATCGCCAACCGCGCCAGGTACAGCCCCAGACTTCCATGAGGATCGTGACACTCAGTCAGCCAACCGGCGGATGGACAGCGGGAACTGATAAGAAAGAGACAGTGAAGTCAGAAAAGTCAAAGAAGAACACAGCACCGCAATTGAAGCGGAAGAGTGGAGAAGCGGAAAAGCGGACGCAGGGGAATATTGCAGCAAGGCAGACACAGAATGAAGGCGCAGCAGATCCGACAGCGAGACGCCGCCGCAGACCGAAAAGAAGACCGGCAGCGGAACATGCAGGAAATAACGTAGGAAGAACCGCAGCAGGCGGAGGAGATCATGAAGAATAAGAAAAGCTATGTCTATATCGGACTTCCAGTTCTGGGGATGATTTTTTATCTGGCATATATCAGGCGCTCCGCCATTGACATGGTGTATTCCGATTATATCCGGCTCATCAATTCCTATCTGCCGGACGTGTGGAACCCGGATAAGTTTTTTGTGGCGGATCTGCTCACAAGAATTCCGGTGAACTTCTTAGAGCGCGGACTGAATGTCATGATCTTTGGATACAGCGTCACTGTGGACCGGATCATGGGCATCCTCGGATTTGGACTCTCCGCCCTGGTCATCGGCCGGTACAGCAGGAAAAAGGAACTCTGCCCGGTCTGGTACGCGGCGATGATGATCGTTATGTTCAGCCTTAATAAGTGGGAGATGCTGTACAACGGAACCGGATGGGCGCATTTCCTGGCATTCGGATTGTTTTTCTGGAATTATGCCCTGCTGGATCAGGTGTACGAAAAGGGATTCCGAAACGCGAAGAAATCGGAGCTTGTACTTCTCTTTGTACTGCCGTTTGTGATCACCATAGGGGCGGCGGGACCGTACTGCGCGATCTACACGGTAACGATCGTGATGGCGTACCTGTTTATTTACGTGCGCGATATTGTAATTGCAAAGAGTTTATCTGGAAAATATCAGGCAAAGGCCGACAGACAGAATTTAAGCAGCACGGATAGGAAAAACGTATCGGGCAAAGGCAGGGAAAACGCTGGCGTGATCGGTGTAATTTCAGATGATCTTGCCGGAATCGGAACCGCCCGCGTGATCGCCCTGATCGCAGTGGCAGTCATTCCGTTTCTCATTTACCTCTGGAGCAACTCCCAGGCGGTTTACGAGTATTCGGGAGCGGTAAATGTGCCGCTCTTTACGGCTTTCCGACAGGATCCGAAATTTTTTATTAAATTTCTTCTTAAGTCTTTTGCTTCCATGGTTTTTGGAGTAGAATTGATTGACAGGAGCTTTGCAGGGATTCCAGGGAAGGTCTGGTGCGCGGTCGGCGTGATCGTCCTGTTTGCGTATTTCTTTGCGCTGTGGATGAATTTTTATTACCGGATCGAGAAACAGACGATCCTGCCGCTGATGCTCCTGGCAGGCGGTGGTATGAACCACCTGATGGTGCTTGTGAGCCGGTATATCTTTATGCCGAATGACAAGTATGGGATGAGTTCCCGGTATGCGCTGCAGTATCAGATCGGTGTGATCGGAATCTTTCTTACGTTCGCTCTGGCTGCGAAGTGCGGATTCTGTAAAAAGGAAGAATGCAGGGAAAGCAGAGGCACAGAGCCGAAAGGGGCACAGCATATCAGCAGGACTGAAAAGGATCCTTTGCCAAAGCTGGTAAAGAGATTATCGATCGCCCTCGCCGCCATGTTCCTCATCGGAAACGTGATGACGACGGCGGAGGAATTCCGCTTCGGAAAGTACCGGAAAGAACATAACCGGGACGAGGTAAAACAGATCTTATTAAATTTTGAAAACGAGTCAGACAAAACACTGGAGGACGCGCTGGAGTATCACAAACCGGGATGCCGGGAAGCACTTACGGTCCTCAAAGAAAACGGTTGGAATATATGGAGGTAAACCTATGAAAGTAGTAATCCTGGCAGGAGGATTCGGAACAAGGATAAGCGAGGAGAGTCATTTAAAACCAAAGCCGATGATCGAGATCGGTGAGAAGCCGATCATGTGGCATATCATGAAATATTATTCCCAGTTCGGGTATAACGAATTTATTATCTGTCTGGGATACAAACAGTATGTGGTAAAGGAGTTCTTTGCGGATTACTTCCTTCACACATCTGATGTGACCTTCGATCTTGCGAACAACAGCATGAAGGTCCACAACAACTATGCGGAGCCGTGGAAGGTGACTCTGATCGACACAGGACTCAACACCATGACCGGCGGACGCGTAAAGAGGATCAAAGAGTATGTGGGAAATGAGCCGTTTATGCTGACCTACGGCGACGGTCTCGCAAACATCGACTTAAAGGCACTGGAAGAGTTCCACAGAAGCCATGGAAAGCTCGCAACCATCACGGCAGTCAATATCGGACAGCGCTTCGGTGTCCTCGACCTCGAGGATAACGGAAAGATCAATTCCTTCCGCGAGAAGAATGACGATGACGGCAGCCTGATCAACGGCGGTTACATGGTATTAAATCCGGGCGTATTCGACTACATTGAGGGCGATTCCACCGTATTCGAGCAGGCACCGTTAAGAAACCTCGCAAAGGACGGCGAGCTCATGGCATACCGCCACGAGGGATTCTGGAAGTGCATGGATACCCAGCGCGAGAAACAGCAGTTAGAGGCGATGTGGCAGTCAGGAAACGCGCCGTGGAAGATCTGGGAATAGGTTCACACGCCTGCTTTCCGGAAGCCGCTGTGAGGATCGCAGAAAACGGCTGCGCGGAGAGCAAAAATCCGTAAATGGAGATACGAAAATGAATTTGGAAGAAGTATTTAACTTTTATAAAGGAAAGAAGATCCTCGTAACCGGACATACCGGCTTTAAGGGAACCTGGCTTTCCAGGATCCTTGTAAACGCGGGGGCGGAGGTCACAGGATATTCCTTAAACCCGCCGACAGACCCGGCACTGTTCAACATGGCAGGTCTTGAGGGTAAGATGAATTCTGTCATCGGTGACATCAGGGACCTCGCCCATTTAAAGCAGGTATTCGAGGATACAAAACCGGAGATCGTCTTACATCTGGCGGCACAGCCTATCGTGCGGGACTCCTATAAGGATCCGGTCTACACCTACGAGACGAACGTCATTGGCACCGTCAATATTTTGGAGTGTGTCCGCCTGAATCCGTGCGTGAAGTCCTTCTTAAATGTGACGACGGATAAGGTCTACGAGAACAGGGAGTGGGAGTACGGCTACCGCGAGGTGGACCGCCTGGACGGCTATGATCCGTATTCCAACAGCAAATCATGTTCCGAGCTTGTGACACACAGCTACAGGAAGTCCTTCTTTGCGGACGGACACTGCGCGATCTCAACCTGCCGTGCGGGAAATGTCATCGGCGGCGGCGACTTCGCGAATGACCGTATCGTTCCGGACTGCGTCCGCGCGGCGATGGCGAAAAAGCCGATCGTTGTCCGCAATCCGCATTCTACCCGCCCGTACCAGCATGTGCTGGAGCCGTTAGCGGCATATCTCATGGTTGCGAAGGCCCAGTATGAGGACGGAAAATACGCCGGATACTACAACGTGGGACCGGATGACAAGGACTGCGTGACCACGGGTGAGCTTGTGGACATGTTCTGCAGCGCCTGGGGAAATGGACTTTCCTGGGAAAACAAGAGCGACGGAGGTCCTCACGAGGCAAACTTCTTAAAACTCGACTGCTCCAAGTTGAAGACCACATTTGGATGGCATCCGCGTTATGGCGTGAAGGAAGCCATCGGACTCACCGTTGAGTGGTGCCAGGAGTATGAGAAGAACGGCGATGTTGTGGCTGTCATGGACAGACAGATCAAGGAGATGTTCCAGTAGAACAGAAGAAAATCGTCCACTATTTGAAAAAGACAGGAAACCTGGAGGTGCGTGCAGAAACTTCCCGGCAAATGAAACATTGTATACAGCAGGAACGAGTTCAGAAATTGGTCTGCTGTATCATCAGGAAAGGAAAAAGTTATGTTTGAAAACAAGACAGAGGCGGAGGCAAGAAAAGAGATCCTTGACCTCGTAGCCGAATATGCCGATAAATTCCATAACCAGAAAAAGGAATTCCATGAGGGAGACCGTATTCCGTACGCGTCCCGTGTGTACGACAGCAGGGAGATGGTAAACCTTGTGGACAGCTCCCTGGAGTTCTGGCTTACATCCGGACGTTACACGGATGAGTTCGAGAAAAAACTCGCGGAGTACCTTCGTGTGCGCTACTGCGCCCTCGTAAACTCCGGTTCCTCCGCAAATCTGATCGCATTCATGACACTTACATCCCCGCTTCTCGGCGGGCGCCGTGTAAAGCGCGGGGACGAGATCATCACTGTTGCGGCAGGTTTCCCGACCACCGTAACTCCGGCGATCCAGTATGGCGCTGTCCCGGTGTTCGTTGACGTGACGATCCCGCAGTACAATATCGATGTCACAAAGTTAGAGGCGGCACTTTCCGATAAGACAAAGGCAGTCATGATCGCCCATACACTCGGAAACCCGTTCGATTTAAAGGCAGTGAAGGAATTCTGTGAGAAACATAACCTGTGGCTCGTTGAGGACAACTGCGACGCGTTAGGCTCCAGATACACCATCAACGGTGAGGAGAAATTCACCGGAACCGTAGGCGATATCGGAACATCCAGCTTCTATCCGCCGCACCACATGACCATGGGTGAGGGCGGAGCCGTTTACACGGACAATCCGCTGTTAAACAAGATCATCCGTTCCTTCCGCGACTGGGGCCGTGACTGTGTCTGCCCGTCCGGACATGACAACCTCTGCGGACACCGCTTTGACAGACAGTACGGTGAGCTTCCGCTTGGCTATGACCACAAATATGTATATTCCCATTTCGGATATAACCTGAAAGCCACAGACCTCCAGGCAGCCATCGGATGTGCCCAGATCGAGAAATTCCCGACCTTCGTGGAGCGCAGACGCCACAACTTCGACCGCCTGAGAGCAGCTCTCGCTGAGACAGAGGACCGTCTGATCCTTCCGGTACCGGCTGAGAATTCCAGACCAAGCTGGTTTGGCTTCCTGATCACATGTAAAGAGGGAACTGACAGAAATAAACTCGTCCAGTACATCGAGAGCAAAGGTATCCAGACGAGAATGCTGTTTGCCGGAAACCTCATCAAGCATCCGTGCTTCGACGAGATGAGAGCAGAGAAAAAGGGCTACCGCGTAGTAGGATCCCTGGAAAATACGGACCGGATCATGAGTGACACCTTCTGGGTTGGCGTTTATCCGGGAATGACAGACGAAAAGATCGACTATATGGCAAAAGTGATTAAAGAGGGGCTGTTACAGTGAGCGGAGAAAAATCCTTTGACCTGACGAAAGTCCATGAGGTCAACTTAAAGCTTTTAAAGGAGATCGACCGGATCTGCAGAAAGTACAAGATCAAGTACGCACTGGATTCCGGCACGCTTCTGGGCGCGGTGCGCCACGGCGGCTTCATCCCGTGGGATGACGATGTGGACGTCATGTTCACGAGAAAGAACTACGAGATGTTCGCGAAGGTCGTAAGACGGGAGCTGCCGGAGGACATGTCCTTTGTGGAGCCGAACGAGTACCATGGTGGAAAGGCGTTCTACGACTTTATCTCCCGTGTGACATACAATAAGAGCCAGAAGTTCGAGGACTCCGGAAAGATGGAGTTCTATGACGATAAGATCAGCCGCCTGAACGTGGACCTATTCATCGTGGACGGACTTCCGGAGGGAAAGCTCGCGAAGAAGCTCACAAAGCTCTCCCACTGCGTTCTCTACGGATTTGCCCTGGGACACCGGTATGAGATCGATTACAGCGATTACAAGGGCGTTATGAAGCTTTTTGTGGCAGTTCTCGCGACCGTCGGAAAGCTGATCCCATTCCCGGTGATCTGGAAGCTGTGGAATGCCCTGTGCCATATGGACAGCAGGAAAGAGCGCCCGTTATATTTCTACACGGGTTACGCGCCGAACTGGTTCTATGTGGAGATGAAGAGAGAGTGGGACGATGAGGTCGTTGAGATGCCTTTTGAGGACACAAGGTTCTACGCTCCGGCCGGCTGGGATGAGCTTCTGACGCAGCTTTACGGCGACTACATGAAGCTTCCGCCGGAGGAAAAACAGATTCCGGAACATTCCGATATGGAGATCAAAATTTATGACTAAACTGCTTTCGGTCGTTGTATCGGTATACAACGAGGAGCTGGCGCTAAGAGAATTCTATGCAGAGACAGGGAAGATCCTGAAAAGGCTGCCGGGAAACTGGGACTATGAGTTCCTGTTCGTGAACGACGGCAGCAGGGATCAGTCCCTTTCGATCCTAAAGGAGTTCGCGGCGTCGGACGAAAAAGTGAAGATCGTCAATTTTTCCAGGAACTTCGGGCATGAGGCGGCGATGATCGCAGGGCTGGACTATGCTGGCGGTGACGGTATCGTCTGCATGGACGCGGATCTGCAGCATCCGCCGGAGTGCCTGCCGGAGATCGTGGAAAAATTTGACGAGGGATATGAAGTGATCAGCATGGTCCGCACGAGGAATAAGACGGCGGGGCTGGTGAAGAATGTCACATCCGCGGCATTCTACAAGCTGATCAACCATCTCTCCGATGTGAAGTTTGAGGCCAACGCCTCGGACTTTTTTGCGGTGAGCAAAAACGCGGCGGAGGTTCTCAGGAACAACTACCGGGAGAAGGTCCGCTTCCTGCGGGGCTATGTCCAGAGCATCGGTTTTGAGAAGACCACCATCGAGTACGAGGCGAGACCGCGTTTTGCAGGGGAGAGCAAGTACAGCTTAAAGAGTCTGTTCAAATTTTCCATCAACACGATCCTGTGCTTTTCTGATCTGCCGTTAAAGCTTGGAATCTATTCCGGTGTGATCACAGCGCTTTTCGGACTGATCATGGTGATCTATACGGTCTATACCTGGAAAATCTATGGGGCGCCGAACGGCTATGCGACCATCGTGGTACTGATCTCGTTTATGTTTTCCGTGTTGTTTGTGATCGTAGGGATCATCGGCGAGTATATCGCGATCCTGTTTGCGGAGATCAAGGACAGGCCGGTGTATATCGTGAAAGATACTGCTAATGTCAAAAAAAACCGAAGCAAAGATACAGATGGACAGGATGTCCGGTAGGTTCTATGCATGGAAAATGATCCTGGCAGGAACTTTTTCAGCTGTGATCGGCGGACTCCCACCGGAACAAATGGAAAAACATTACAAAATCATGAATTATTTGTGTAAATTTGAGAAAAGGACTTCAAAAATAAAAGGGAATCGTATATAATACGTGAGTATGCCGATTTCCCGGAAAATTCTATTTAGCATAATGGGAGATCCGTTGAATTCAGAGGAGGAATTTTATCATGAAATTATTAAAGAGAATGGCTGTGCTGTCTTTAGTAGTTCTTGCCCTTGGCGGATGTACAAAGAGCAGCATTTCAACAGATGCACCGGTATCCGGAAGCGAAGAAGTGGATCCGGCAAAGCTGGAGTCTGATGACGATGACGAGACACTTCCGAGAGACCAGAACTTCCTTGTAGAGGATGAGACTGTAGAGACGACGATGTACGACTGGGAGCAGGCACAGAGCGAGTGCGACGGACTGTTCAACGACACATCTGCATTCCCGCAGTCTGTAAAGATGGAGTTCACTTATGATGAGTCCGCATTAAACATCGGTCTCACATGGACAGTAAAGAACGACACAACAAACGATGACGCTATGGAATATGCTGTGACAATGGTTAAGCAGTTCAACGATATCATCGCTGCACAGAGCATGGATCTTGAGAATTCCAGCACTGATTCCTTCGGAACACTCTGGAACCAGTTCTCCCTTGATGTAAAAGTTGTTACTGAGGGAGGAAAGGCACTTGTAGATAAGAGCTACAAGGCCGGAGAGAAGATCGACCTCAAGAGCAACGAGACTGCTGCAGAAGGTCCGGAGGACGTTGCAGACGATTCACCGAAGAAGCTTGACGAGACAAAGGCTTCCAAGTAATTAGTTGGAATAATTTTAACAGAATAAATAATTAAGACAATATAATGGCAGAATGCTTTTCAATGTGATCCAGAAAGCGTCCTGCCATTTTTTGTTGTCATATTTTCTTATGGTCTGCACAGACCTGCTGAACAGTAACAAACGCCGCACTATTCTTAACGGCAGAATAAATGCGGCGTTTATATATGGATTCAGTTTTAAATTTCAGACCTGCGTTTATTGACGCGGCTTATTTTGCACACTGCTTCACGAAGTACTCAAACATCGGAAGAGAGTCGGCACATTCCTTCGGGTTTGTAACCGGGCCGGTCATGCGCTCCGGGTGCCACTGTACGGACCAGATCGGAAGAGTCTCGTGCTGCACAGCCTCTGTGAAAGTGTGTCCGTTGGACTCGCCCCATGCGATGGCCTGGAGACCTTCGCCGAGCTTGTCGAGGGCCTGGTGGTGGTAGCTGTTTACTTCCATGGACTCGCCGTAAAGGTTTCCTAAGATGGAATCTTTCTTGAGCGTCACCTGATGGCAGACACCCTTGGAGTGATCACCGCCGAGCTGTGTCGGGATATCCTGGGTGAGAGTACCGCCGAAGTATACGTTTAAGATCTGGATTCCGCGGCAGATGCCCCAGATCGGTTTCCTGCGGTCAACGAAGGCCTTGATGATCTTGTATTCCAGATCGTCGCGCTGTGGGTCTGTGATGACGAAGTCAAACATCTTTTCCTGACCGTAGAGCTTTGGTTCAACGTCTTTACCGCCGCTTAAGAGAAGTCCGTCAGCGAGATCCGCGTACTCCTCAGCACAGTCGTTGTTGACTGCAAGGATCGGGATGCCGCCTGCGCGGCGGATATTCTCAGCATAGTTCTGGTTTAATGCCCATGTCGGTGTTCCGTTGGCTGCTGCGCCGGTTCCTCCGGTCAGTAAGATCAATGGTTTCATAATGTAATTCTCCTTTTCCATTTCTGCCGTCTGCCTGTCCCCGTAGTGAAATCTGACGGAATGGATCCGGCTGTCTCTCATACAGACAGAGCGGAAGTTGATAGATGGCAGCTGTTTAAAAAGTGAAACAGCTATGATAGTATATGATAATTCTGCAGCACAGGGCAGAAATCATCCGTTTTAAGCGATATGCCCCGGAAAGCGAAGCCTCCCGGGATCCGTGTCTGGCATCAGATGATGCAGGTCATCCCACATCAAGCCCGCTGTGGTAGGAATAGTTTCCAAGCTCTGCCAACAGCGCGGACATATCCGGCGGCCCGGATGGGACATTCGCGATCAGGAACGCATTGAGGTAATAGTAGACTGCATTGCATTTCTTCAAGGTCTGATGGTACAGATCTGGGAATGACGTCGTCGAGGCGATGGAATTATCCCATGGATTCGTCCAGACCTCATGGTCCAGGTTCAGGATATCGCGGACCTGGGCGGAAAGCTTATCCGTCACAAGCTTTTTAGAAGCGATCGGATGCTTTAGGAAGATTGATTCCAGAGAACCGATCACATGGGTCTTATGTCCCTCGGGATCGGACAGGATCCGGCTTCCGAAACGGATCGCGAAGATCGAGCGGGCAACCATTCCGTCTGTGACCTGGAAGTTGTTTTTCTCTGTGATCTGGTAGTAGGTGCGGTTGATGCACCGGCTGAGATATCTGGAGATAAACTGGCTCTCCTGGGCGTTTAAACAGAGGGAAGCGGTCTGGTTGAATTCGGACGGCTTTTTGTGCTTGAACTTCCAGAGCAGGATCGCGTCGATATCGTTTTCCAGGGCGGCATGGAGTCCATGACACTCGGTCTTTTTCTTATCGGTGCGGTACTTGATCCGCCCGTAGACGAAGGGGTGGCAGATCGAATCAGAGATATAGTGGCACATGAATCCTGCGAGGAATGCCGCCGCCTCCTCTTTCTGCTGTCTCGAGTGGATCTCGGTGAGCTCTAAGAGGCTGTTCTTAAAAAAGTCGTTTACCTGATACTCATGCATATGGGAGCCGACGTTGCGGTAGTCCCTGTGACGGAGGATCGGGATATTATAAAAGAAGATATCAGGTCCCTGGAGACCAAGCTGGTAGAGCCAGCGGTATTTGGATATCACATGTTTCAGGTAGTTGTTCGGAAGGTCATTGTAGGCCTTTACACCGAACAGGTAGTGAGTCGTAAATCCGGGCACAAGAATCATCTCCTTTGAAAGAAAATGCCAAGGTCCTGCTCCGGCGCGGACTTTGGCTTTCTGCTTGTGCAAATAAAAGCTGCCATGGGCAGACACAGTGTTTATTATAGCATAGATGTGTGGAAATGGGAATAAAACGTAGTAAGAAATAGAAAAGGTAAAAACGCGGCGGGCGGCGGTAATGCGCGGCGGGATAGAAAATGAGGCCGTCAGGCTGCAGGGCGTGATATGGAATGAATATGATTGGGGAGATCCATGATATTGTCTGGGGACCATGGACACCGGTACTGTTTTTGATGGTGGGGACCGTATACAGTGTGCGGATCCGGTTCTTTCAGCTCAGGAAGATCCCATGCTGGTGGAACGCGACGATCGGGAACCTTCTCAGGGACAGGAAGAGTCATCAGGGATCCTTCCGGTCGGCATGTACGGCGCTGGCGGCAACCATAGGAACCGGGAATATCACGGGGGTGGCGGCGGCTGTGATCGCCGGAGGACCAGGTGCGGTGTTCTGGATGTGGGTGTCCGCCTTCCTCGGAATGGCGACGGCTTACGGGGAGACAGTTCTCGGGATCCGGTACCGGGAAAAAGGACAGGACGGCGGATGGATGGCGGGACCGATGATGTATCTCGAAAAGCGGCTGGGCTGTCCCAGGGCGGCAGTCCTCTACGGATTTTTCTGTATTCCGGCGGCTTTCGGCATGGGAAGCATGGTGCAGGCAAACGCGATCTCGGAGACGGTGTCCTATGTGTACGGAATCCCAGAGGCTGCAGTGGGGATGATCCTTGTGGTCCTTGCGGGTATCGTGCTGGCAGGCGGCGGACGGCGGATCTTTCTCGCGGCGGAGCGGCTTGTTCCATTGTCTGCGGGGCTTTATACGGCAGCAGCGCTGGCAGTGATCATTCTGTATGCCGGGAATGTGCCGGGAGTGATCCTGGGAATTCTGGTGGATGCATTTTCCTTCCGCAGCGCTGTTGGCGGAGTCGCGGGTTACGGGATCTCCCGATGCGTCAGCTATGGGATCGCCAGAGGTGTCTTTTCCAATGAGGCGGGGCTCGGGAGTCTTGCAGTGTTAAACGGGAGCGCGGAGATGGCATCGGAGGAGCTTCAGGGGCAGTGGGCGATCTTTGAGGTATTTTTTGATACCATCGTGAGCTGTACGCTGACAGCGCTTGTGATCCTCTGCGTGGCGGGCAGCGGGACGGCCTCAGAGTTCGGGGCGGAGAACGGAGCATCGCTCACAAGTCTCTGCTTTTTTACAGCGCTTGGGAGTCCCGGCGGGTATGCGGTGGCGGTCTGCGTGGTGCTGTTCGCGTTCTCCACGATCATCGCATGGTACTATATGGGGCGGCAGGCGGCGGAGTATCTTGGCGGGAAGATCTCGGGAAAGATCCCGGCTGTCTACACGGTGGGATATCTTCTGGCGGCGTTTCTCGGGTGTCTCGGGGCGATGGAGACGGTGTGGGAGGTCTCGGACATCTTTAATGGACTGATGGCGGTGCCGAACCTGGCGGCGCTGGTGCTGCTGGCGGGGGAGATCTATGCGCCGGGGGAAAAGCGGGATCCATAGCTGCTGCCTCACGCCGGAGAGGGGTGTGCGATACGTCTTACGGCGGTACAAAATTGCCCTTTTTCGTGTTCATATCTTGTTCAAAAAGTCTTCAAAATTCTTTTACACAATTCACACGATTTCTTCATGTTTTATGGATATCATATAACCATAAACAGAAAGACATCTGATATAGATGCTGCTTATAAGATTTTTTTCATAATACTCGAGCTGATAAGTGATTATCAGCTCTCCTCCCTTTTTCAAATAATTATTTTGTTGAAGAAAAGCACTCGGCGGGGTGCTTTTTTTCATGTATATAAGGAGAGATGCCGGATGGAAGAGAAAGTTTATGAATATTTAAAGAGACTCGTATCGGTTCCTGGGATTTCGGATACGGATGAAGAGCGGAAGACGGCGGAGGCAATTAGGGAGATCCTTGCGGAGCAGCCGTATTTTCGGGCATACCCGGAAAACTTCGGTACAGTGGAGATCCCTGGGGACGCGAGAAAGCGTCCGTTGGTTTACGGGCTGGTGCGCGGAAATAGGAAATCCGGACGGACGATCATTCTGACGGGACATGCAGGATGGATGGAAATGTACTGTTTTTGTCGGTTCCGGATGAGGAGTCTTATTCCGTCGGCATGCGCGGCGCAGCTGGATTTCTTGCGGATCTTCGGGAGCGGGAAAAGCTTTCCTACGACCTTCTGATCGATCTGGAACCCATGGGCCGGGACGAGAAGGGACAGGAAGCAATGTGTAAAAACCGCAGAACTTCAGGCGGAAGCTGATGGAAGTACAGATACTGCAGACCCGGCATCGGAAAAATATGCGGACAGCGACAGTGAAGAAGATGCAGAAAAGAACGAAGCGCGGCAGAAATTTACAGTGCTCTCTTTCGCGGAACTCTCCGGACAATGCAGCGAAAAGGATGCGGATGGTTTTGAATGCTTTATGGCGGAATTGAAGGTCCGCACAGAAGCGCGGATCCGCAGCGGAGAGACAAATTACCCCCAGGCAACTATCGACATGATGACGGAGGTCCTGGACTGGTCCGGACTCACAGAGCCGGTGATGGTCATCAGCTTCGCCCCGCCGCTCTACCCGGCATACCACAGCGATCAGATGACCGGAAAAGAGGGCGCCGGAAGCTGGCAGTTCAGAAAGATCAAGAAAGCGTCTGAGGCAGCCGGATGCATGGTGAAGAAAGTCCACTACTTTACAGGAATCTCCGACCTCAGCTACTGCGGCACCTGCGGGGATATGGACTTTTCCGGCTACGCCGCCGAGACTCCGCTCTGGGGCGGCGGCTACCAGGTAGACTTTGAAGAGATCGGAAAGCTGAATATCCCAGCCGTCCTCATGGGCCCATGGGGAAAGGACATCCACAGGAGAACAGAGCGGGTAAATCGAAAAAGCCTGCTTGTGGAGCTGCCGGAGATCCTGCATACGTTGATAGAAGACCAAGCTTAAAAGAATAATGAAAAGGCACAGTAAAAAAGAACAATATCAAATATGATTGACATTGTTCCGAATTCAAATGACATTGTTCCAGATTGTGTTGACATAGTTCTCGAAAATAACGGCATAAGGCTGTGTATAAATATGGTGAAATCGGTCAGCAGTATGCGGATATCGCTTCAATAGAACAGAAGGAAAGATCAATTATCGGATGCCATTTTTTCTACAGGAAAATGTCCTAAAAAAGTAAGAGAAAAGATAAAACGCTGCAATGTTTTTCTGTTATACTCCTTAATATAAAAGACGTGTTTTCGTATGGTTCACAGTCAACGCAGGAAATACGCATATCTGCAGGCATGTTTTGGAGTGTGAAACCATACCATTCAGGGATAAGGAGGAATCCAGTATGAAGAAAAGAACATTGGCGGCGGCAGGTTTGGCGATGATAATGGCAGTTTCTCTTGCGGGATGCAGCACGACGGTGTCTGTGCCGGATACCGTGAAGGTCGAAAATGTGGGAGACAGCTCGGACGGAAAGATCACCATGGACAGCAGCGAGACGGTGAAGATCGTGCCGGATATGGCGAAGATCGTGTTTGCGGTGAGATCTGAGGCGAAGGCTGCAGATGAGTGCCAGCAGAAGAATACGGAGAGCTTAAATTCCCTGACCGAATACCTGAAAGGACAGGGGATCGATGAAAAGTCCATCACGACCTCCGGATATTACCTGAACCCGCGGTATGACTGGAGCAGCAACACGAGGAAGCTCATTGGATACGAGATGCAGACCGAGGTGACCGTCTCCGATGTTGCGGTGGACCAGGTCGGCACGCTGCTCTCCAACGGTGTCGGAAACGGGGCGAATGAGATCTATTCCGTGTCTTACTATTCCAGCGGATATGATGACGCGTATGCGGAGGCGTTAAAGAAAGCAGTTGATCTTGCCCGGACGAAGGCGGAGGCACTTGCGGAGGCCAGCGGACGGACACTCGGATATGTGGTGAGTATTGAAGAGTATTCGGACAGCCAGTACGGCAGATATGTGGACGGCGGCGTGAACCTGAAAAAGGAAAGCGCTGTAATGGAGGCAGCCGGGGCAGAGGACACCGCGGCAGATATGAACGTGATGCCGGGAGAGATGGAAGTCAGCGCGAATATTAAGATCGTGTTCTCCATGGGAGACTAGGTAATTCACAGGGCATGGACCGGAAAACAGTGGACATCCAGGACCATGCCCTGTATAATATAGGGTACGATCAAGTGGCTGTCCAGTATCCTGGCAGTCATGTAAATTACTGTTCAGGCGGTAAAAGCCCACAGTTAAAAAGGAGAAAGACAATGGCAGAAAAGAAAAATCCGGTCATTACCATCGAAATGACAAACGGCGATATCATCAAAGCTGAGCTTTACCCGGACGTTGCTCCGAATACGGTAAACAACTTTTTAAGTCTTGTAAATAAGGGATTCTATAACGGACTGATCTTCCACCGCGTGATCAAGGGATTCATGATCCAGGGCGGATGCCCGGACGGCAACGGAATGGGCGGCCCGGGATACTGCATCAAGGGCGAGTTCTCCCACAACGGCTTCCAGAACGATCTGGCGCATACCGAGGGCGTTCTCTCCATGGCCCGCGCGATGAACCCGAACTCCGCAGGTTCCCAGTTCTTCATTATGCACAAAGACGCTCCGTACTTAAACGGTGAGTATGCAGCGTTCGGTCAGGTCATCGACGGTATGGACATCGTAAACAAGATCGCTGAGGTCCGCACCGATTACAGCGACCGTCCGATGAAGGAGCAGAAGATCAAATCTATCACAGCAGAGACCTTCGGCGTAGAGTATCCGGAACCGGAGAAGTGCCGATAAAAATGGCAGTTGGATTCCAGACATGGAAGAGTACTGTTTTTGAGCTGTCATGCATTCGGAAGAAGCTGCCGGAGGAGATTCGGCAGGTGTGCAGGCGGAGCAGGAACAACTGCCGCAAATATAAAAAGGAGACATGCTATGCAGGAGACCCGTTATGCAGTTGTAGACGGTGAGAAAATTCCTGTCCTGCTCTCCGATGAAAACGAGGCTCTCCTGGCGGCAAAGGCTGCCGGGAGGGCCATTGTTGGCTTATGGAGAGAAGACACACAGGGGAATGAGTGGTGCGCGGCGGACACATTGATCGCGGATGTGGAGGATGCGGACGAAGAGTTTTTGGGGCGGATCGCGAGAAGGCATCTTGGGCTGCCGTGGGCGATCTGCGAGACGGAGCGGCTTAAGATCCGGGAGATCGCGGAAGGCGATTATGAGGAGATCGTGGAGAACCATGTGGATGCCGACCTGGATACGGTGGAGAAGGTAGCCGGTTACACAAAGCACCATTATGAGGTGTTTGAGTTTGGATTCTGGGCGGTCGAGGAAAAGAAGAGCGGAAATCTCACCGGTGTTGTGGGGTTCCGGATCCCGCAGGATGACGGCATCGGGGATGTGGATTATTATGTCCTGTCCCTGGATGATGAGAATATCCTGGATGACACGCTGGAGCTGGGCTACCATATTTTCCCGGAATACCGGAGAAAAGGATACGCGAAAGAGGCATGCCGGGCGGCGATCGAATACGCTGAGGAAGAGTTTGGAACTGTCCAGTTTATCGTCAGGATCGGGAAGGAAAACATCGTGTCAAAGAAGGTCGCGGAAAGCCTGGGATTCGTGCGGACGGAATAAAGGTTTATTGAGGAAAAAAGTCATTAATTCCGCAAGATTTCTCTTGTCAAATGGTGTATCAATCATGTATATTAAACATTGTATACAAACAACACAAATACAATTTGATGATACCAGGGTAACAAGCTTAAAGGTTCGGCTCAAGCCTGCCTGCAGGAGAAGCTTTAAATTTGTTCCTGGGAATGCGAAGTATTCCGATGGTAGGACTCGCGTGTAGAAAATATAGAAGGTGATAACATGAAAGACCATTTAGACCTCAAAGCATATGCCAAGATCAACCTTGGCCTGGATGTGGTCCGGAAGAGAGAGGATGGGTACCACGAGGTCCGCATGATCATGCAGACCGTGAACCTGTACGACCGGATCGAGATGGACCGGACCGAAGACGGCGTGATCAGGACGGAGACGAATCTCCCGTTCGTTCCGGACGGGGAGGGAAACCTTGCGTGGCGCGCGGCGAAGCTGCTTCTCGATGAAAAGGGAATCAAGGACGGCGTGACTATAAAGATCCGCAAATATATTCCTGTTGCGGCCGGCATGGCCGGAGGCAGTACCGATGCGGCAGCCGTTTTAGTCGGTGTGAACCGGATGTTTGATCTTGGATTCACGAAAAAAGAGCTTATGGAGCGGGGTGTAAAGCTCGGCGCGGATGTTCCGTACTGTATCATGCGTGGAACGGCCCTGTCGGAAGGAATCGGTGAGATCCTGATAGAGCTCCCGGCACCTCCGCAGTGCCATCTCGTGATCGCGAAGCCGCAGATCTCCGTGTCAACGAAAGCGGTATACGGAAAACTGCGCGTGAATGAGCTTGCACCGGAGGAACACCCGGATATCGACGGCATGATGGCGGCGATAAAAAATGGTGACCTGGATGGTGTGATCGAACGTCTTGGAAATGTCCTGGAGACCGTGACGGTCCCGGATCATCCGGAGATTGCGGAAATCAAGGAAATAATGGTGGAGAACGGCGCCTGCGGCTCCCTGATGAGCGGCAGCGGGCCGACGGTATTCGGTATATACAAGGGCAGGGAACTGGCAGAAAAGGCCTGTCAGGCCCTCAGGGAAGCGGACGGCGGACGTCTGACCCGTCAGGTGTACCTGACTGAATTCTACAACCGGAAGAAAGCCAGATAGAGGAGAGAGACACGATGACGAATCATTTTGAAGTAAATATGGATGAATATCTGCCATTACGGGATGTTGTGTTCAAGACCCTGCGCCAGGCAATTTTAAAAGGAGAGCTGGAGCCGGGCGAACGCCTGATGGAGATCCAGCTTGCGGAGCGGCTTGGCGTGAGCCGTACCCCGATCCGTGAGGCGATCCGTAAACTGGAGCTCGAGGGCCTGGTCCTCATGATACCGAGAAAGGGCGCGGAGGTTGCGAAGATCTCTGAGAGCAACCTGCGGGATGTTCTGGAGGTGCGCCGTTCCTTAGAGGAGCTTGCCATCGACCTTGCATGCCAGAGAATCACCGCGGAAGAGCTGGAATCATTAAATAAAGCGGAAGTTGATTTCAAGGCAGCCATCGGGAACGGGGACGCGATGCAGATCGCCCAGACTGACGAGCAGTTCCATGAGATCATCTACAACAGCACGAAGAACCAGAAGCTGGTCCAGATCTTAAACAATTTAAGAGAGCAGATGTACCGCTACCGCCTGGAATACATTAAGGACGCGGACAAGCGCCAGATCCTTATGGTGGAGCATGAACATATTTTAAAGGCACTGACGCTGCGCCATATCCAGGAGGCGAAGATGGCTGTGCGGGAACACATCGACAATCAGGAGATCACGATTCTCAAGAATCTGAAGGAGCAGGAAAATGACATTCAAAGAAAAGTACCTGGCAGGAGAAATTGAATTTGAAGCCATCGATGACTATGTGGATGAGTGGAACAACAGCGATGACGAGAGAACGCTGGCGAAATTCCTCGGTCTCAACGCGGACGAAGAGGACGCGTGGATCGATGACGGGGATGAAGCGCTGAAGGAGATGCTGGACGCAGGAAAGCAGTAGCTTTGGCATGCCCGTAGCTTAAGGTCACAGATAGGGGAAAAGGTTACGGGCAAACGTATAGGAAGAAAGGAGAAGCTTCATGACAACAGTTACACTTGGAAAGACGGGAATCACGGTAAATAAGAACGGTTTCGGCGCGCTTCCGATCCAGAGAATCACGAAGGAAGAGGCCGCAAAGCTTTTGAGAAAGGCATATGACGGCGGAATTACATATTTCGATACGGCGAGAGCATATTCTGACAGTGAGGAAAAGATCGGATATGCCTTAAGTGATGTCAGAAACCATATCTATCTGGCGACAAAGACAGCGGCAACGACAGCAGAAGGCTTCTGGAAGGATCTCGAGACAAGCCTTCGTCTTTTAAAGACGGACTGTATCGATGTATACCAGTTCCACAACCCGGCAGTCTGTCCGAAGCCGGGCTATGAATCCGGCCTCTATGACGCTGCTTTAAAGGCAAGGGAACAGGGAAAGATCCGGTTCATCAGCATCACGAATCATCGCCTTGCGGTTGCAAACGAGGCGGTGGATTCCGGTCTGTACGCGACGTTACAGTTCCCGTTCTGCTATCTCTGCAGCGAGAAGGATCTGGAGCTCATGGAAAAGTGCAAAAAGGCAGATATGGGCTTTATTGCCATGAAGGCATTGTCCGGCGGCCTGATCAACAATTCAAGAGCCGCTTACGCGTTTCAGGCACAGTACGACAGCGTACTTCCGATCTGGGGTGTCCAGAAGGAACATGAGCTTGACGAATTTTTAAGCTATATCGACAATCCGCCGGTGATGGACGACGAGATCCGCACCCTGATCGAGAATGACAGAAAACAGTTATTCGGAAGCTTCTGCCGTGCCTGCGGCTACTGTATGCCATGTCCGGCCGGGATCGAGATCAACACCTGCGCGAGAATGTCCCTGCTTCTCAGAAGATCCCCGTCCCACCTCCAGCTCACACCGGAGGTACAGGCGAAGATGATGAAGATCAAGGACTGCCTCCACTGCGGCCACTGCATGAGCAAGTGCCCGTATGGTCTGAATACGCCGGAGCTGCTGCAGAGAAACCTGAAGGATTATGAGGAGGTTCTTGCGGGTAAGGAGATCCTGCCGGGGAATTTCTAAGGATAGG
Source organism: Desulfotomaculum sp. OF05-3 (assembly GCF_003435535.1). Classification (NCBI taxonomy): domain Bacteria; kingdom Bacillati; phylum Bacillota; class Clostridia; order Eubacteriales; family Desulfotomaculaceae; genus Desulfotomaculum; species Desulfotomaculum sp. OF05-3. Next base: position 186,669 of record NZ_QWGO01000002.1, read on the forward strand.
AAATAGATAGACTTGGCGAAAAGAGGATGGGTGGCTGTCCTCTTTTTGCATATGATGAAAGCGGAGCATGCAAATTTTGCACATCGATATTCGTCAATATGCAAAAGTGCTTTTTGATAAATTTCATTTTTCAAATTTGCTCATTTATAGTAGCAAAATTAAAAAAACTTAACAAAGTATATTTATTGACAAAATATAACATCTAAAACGTGCAAAATAACGGTGGAGTTATGCAAAATCACAATTGTATGGGCAAAATAAAAAAATAAATAGATATAATAAAAAGACAATGCAAATTGCTATAAAACTTTGTGACAAATTACCAATACAAGAAAGGCGGCAGCTAAAAATATAAGACTTGAAAAAATCATAAGAATTATATATTATATAGAGTGTATAGATAATGATAAAAATACGAAAATTGTAACCCCTTCCATCAAGGGATATTAACGGTATGTATTTTTTGAAGAAAATTATATCGGCCACACAGGAGGATGAACATTTATGATGGACTTGTATGGAAATGGATTATTACTTGGAGAAAAAACCCTGGACAGCTTATGGATGAGACAGAACCTGACTATGAACAACATTGCAAATGTTGATACGCCAGGTTTTAAGTCACAATATATGACCTTTGAGAATGAACTGGCACAGAAGATCCGGTCTGCTCTTACTGTGAAGAAGACTTCTATGAAAAATGTGGCAAGAGGGATTGAAAATATGAGACCGTCTGTCCATACAACCTTAAATGAATCAACCAGACTGGATGAGAATAATGTGGATATGGATCAGGAACAGGTTGAATTGGCAAGAACAGCTTATGAATACCAGTTTATGATCAGTTCTGTAAGTAGCGATCTTTCACGTCTGCGCAGCGCAGCTAAAAACTTTTAAATCATACAAATTATACAGTTAAGGAGAAAATATAAAATGATTGAACAGGTGAATGGGTTTATTGAAGTGCTATACTAACGTTGTAACAGTAGTGG